>NZ_ABOX02000056.1 GCF_000172555.1 Pedosphaera parvula Ellin514 | reverse complement strand
CCCATCCACTACCCGACAAACCCCTCACCTGGCTCCAAGTCGCCCAACAACTCAAAACCCTCTACACCCAACTCCTCACACGTTCCAATCGGTAAGGATGCGTTGCCGCGCGTCCCTAATAATGCCCGCGATCCAATCCAACCCTCACCCGTTCCCGCGCACGCGACCCACGACCTCACCCCACAACCGCCAGGCACGTTCCAATCGGTAAGGATGCGCTGCCGCGCGTTCCCTAAAAATGCCAGCGATCCAATCCAACCCTCACCCGTTCCCGCGGATGCGGCCCACGATCTAACCCTCCGCGCCAGCACCGCTGGTAAGGCTGATGCCCGTCCGGAATGACCAATCCCTTGCGCGCCGCACAAACATCGCCTGCGACTTCACCGCCCCCACACGCAACACTCCACAAAATCCCCATTCGCAAAATACCAGTGCCAACGGCACGACCGTCAATAGCCAGGGCGCGTCAGCCCCTGGACCATGCCCCAAAACAAAAATCAGCCCCACCGCGGGCGACAGTCCAAAAGAATTTCCCTGCAACCACCCGCCCATACACCACACGCAACAAATCCCCCATTCGAAATTTCCGAGCCCTGGGTACCACATCCCCATTTCACCCACACTTTGCCGAATGGTGGCCGTGCGCAAGCACCCGGCGCGAGCCCCACGAGCATCTTCATCCCACTCACCCGCCCCCATTCACCGAATCATTTATTTTCCTCCCCACAACCATCCACTTTGCCGCATCCCTCCGCTTTGGCGCTAACTCTTAAGGGCTGAAAGCCCGCCTCGTTAAAGCCTGGGGTGAAGCGGGTCCAGCAGGACCGCTGAGCCCCAGGTAACCTTTCATTTTCAACTCAACTGACTGCCGCAGGCGCGAGCCACGCGAGCATCTTAACCTTCCTGCCTAACCACAATTCTGCTTACCAAATCAAACCGTCCCCCAACCATTCGCACCAACAAAACATATTGCCCCGCCAAACATTTGTTGCTTATGTGACCTGCAATCCGATTGAAAACCAACCCACGAATGAAAAACTTGGCAATTGTTGCGCTATTCGCCGCATTCGTGGCCGGATGCGCAGGTCCAAACCCCGCCGACATTAAACCCATCCAGGCTGTCTATGCCGACCGCCTGGCCGGACTAAAAATCGGCATGACCACATCCGAGTTCAGACAGAAATTCCCCGAAGCCTATCCAACCGGACAAAGCGGAGGCACCACGGCTTACGAACTCACCCTCAAACAGATTCTGCGGGATCGAAGACGTCCCGTCGATGCCCACCTCGGACTCTACCAACCAAAAGACATTATCAGCGACCAAAGCCTGTGGTTTTATTTCTATTCCGACCAACTCGTACAATGGGGAAGACCTCAAGACTGGCCGCAGAAGCCTGATGTAATTATAGAAAGCAGAACCCGCTAATATCCATTTCCCTTTCTCCGCCTCATTCCCCGAGGCTCTATAGAAAGTGCTGAAAGCACGACCTAAACCAGCCCAGGGCAAACGCGCAACGCGCGTGCCGCCCTGGGTACCACGTCCCGATTTCACCCACACTTTGCCGGAATGATGGCCGTGCGCAAGCACCCGGCGCGAGCCCCACGAGCATCTTCATTACGCTCGCCCGCCCCAATTCTCCGAACCATTTATTTTCCCTCCCCTCAACCATCCACTTTGCCGCATCCCTCCGCTTTGGCCCTTACTCTTAAGGGCTGAAAGCCTGCCATGTTAAAGCCTGGGGTGAAGCGTGGTTCCAGTCCGGAAGGACCGCTGAGCCCCAGGTAATCCATCAACTAATAATCAACTGACTGCCGCAGGCGCGAGCCCAAGCGAGCATCGCCCCCAAACTCCACAACCAAACGCCCCACCAACAACTGCCCGTGCTCACCGCCTCTTCACCAGCACAAATCAACCTTGCGTATACGGCACCCGATTCCACCCCAGACACACAATATGATTTATCAACCTCCGTGCGCTCATCAAATCTGAACCCGGCTGCTCAAACGATATCAACATCCTTTCTATATCCTCCAACGAAACAACCTCCCGCTCCATCCATCGTTTAAAGCAGATGACAAACGCCCTCATCTCACCAGTTGCCATTGCACTCTGCTCCGTCACTGACATGGCAATGCGCGAAACCGCTTCCACAAACTCCCTGTCACGAAAACTGGAAGCCGCATAAACAGCCGCATCCCGAAAATCCTCCGACAACGTATTCAGGATTTGCAACAAGAGCTGCTTGTCAGACTCACCCTTCGAACCTGCGAGCAGGATCACTCTCAAAGCATGAGGCGGTCCATTACACGTCCAATCAACCTCTTTAAAAAGAGAAAGATATCGCTCCGGAGGATTCTCCAAAGGATTTTCCGAATAAGCCGCAAGAGCATCCTCAGTATCGAAAGTTTTGTGCCCCCAGCAAAAGATAAGATCCAACGCACACTGAGCCAAACCATCGATTTTCGCCCTCGCCAGGGTGTACAACAAATTAAGCTCCGGGTTTTGTTGCTTTAACCCCCGGACTTCACCGCCACCATCCATCTCCAGCGTGATGTCACCAAGCTTCCATTTGGACGGTTTCGAAATCTCTTGATCAGCCATAACGTGCACCCCAACCTTCGTTCATCCCCATTTTCCCTTGAGCCCAGTATAGCCAACTGCGGTCCCGTATCAAGACGCCAAGCCCCCTCCTTCCCGGAGCGCTGGTTTCCAAACCGTATAGGTGCTCCGGAGTTATTCACGGGCGAAGGCCGGGCCTTCTGTGCTGCCCGGACTTTGAGCCCGTGAATAACTCCGCCCGCGGGCCCAGAGATTTGCTACCCTCTAGTCCGGCCGCCGTACGAATGATCCAAACCGTTTGCGAAACGAACTTAAGCCGACTTTTCGACGGCGACCGGACTAGAGAGCAGCAGCCATGCATCCTCAGATGCCGGCGTCACCACGCCTCGCACTATACGACCTGCAGCCTGCCGCTTCATTAACAAAGTAAAACGATGAAAAACCAATCCTCTGACGCCACCCTCACCGGGTTTGCCGCCCTGATCGGACTGGACTGGGGCCACGGCGCTCATGCCATCGCCCTGGAGATCAGCGGCGCAAACACCGAAACCTCCACGCTGGAGCATTCCGCTGAAAATCTCCATCAGTGGCTTGATCAACTGGAAAAGCGCTGCGGCGGCAGGCCGGTTGCCGTCGCGATCGAGGCCAGCAAAGGCGCCGCCGTTTACGCCTTGCTGGAACGGCCCTGGATCACGGTCTACCCGATCCACCCGGCCACCAGCACGCGCACCAGAGCCGCCTTCCGGCCCTCCGGCGCCAAGGACGACACGCCGGATGCCTTGGTGCTTTTGAGTCTCCTGCAACATCACCGCGACCGCCTGCGTCCGCTGCAACTGGATGATGAAGCCACCCGCACGCTGGCCCGCCTGGTTGAGGCCCGCCGCAAGGCGGTGGACCGGCGCACGCTCCTGTCCAACCAGCTCCAAAGCACACTGCGCGATTATTTTCCCCAAGCCCTCGAGCTGGTTGGCGACAACCTGGCTGCGCCGCTGGCTTTGGACTTTCTGGAAAGGTGGCCCCGTCTGACGGACGTGCAGGCCGCCAGGAACGCCACCCTCAAAAGCTTCTATCAGCGCCACAATGTGCGCCGGCCCGAACTGATTGAAAGCCGGGTGCAACGCATCCGTTCGGCCCGTCTGCTCACGCGCGACGCCGCCGTGACCGAAGTGGCCGTGCGCACGGTGCGGCTGCTCGTGGCCGAGTTGCGCGTGCTCCAGGAACACATTGCCGCCTTTGAAACGGCCATTGCCCAGGCCTTTGCCGCGCATCCGGAGAAAAACCTTTTTCGGGAACTGCCCGGGGCCGGCGCGGTGCTGGCCCCGCGGCTGTTGGTCGCCTTTGGCACGCTGCGCGACCGGTTTGCCGATGCGGGCGCCATGCAGCGTTACTTTGGCGTCGCGCCGGTGACCGAAAAAAGCGGCGGACGGGTCTGGGTGCATTGGCGCTGGAACGCGCCGGTCTTTGTGCGCCAAACCCTGGTCGAATGGGCCGGACAAACGGTGGTCTATTGCCCGTGGGCCAAGGCCTATTACGAGCAACAGCGCGGCAAACGGGTCGGCCACTGGGCGATCCTGCGCGCCTTGGCGTTCAAGTGGCTGCGCATCCTGTGGCGCTGCTGGCAGAAATCCGAAGCCTACGAGGAAGAAAAATATCTGCGTCAACTCGAACAACGCCGCTCACCCATTGCCGCCCTGGCCCGCCAGTTCGCCAAACAAATGGCCTCTTGAATTAAAAATTATGTTGCGCGGTTGTCCTCAGATGTTGGCTTAACCCGCACCATCCACAACAAACCGCCATTTCCCCTCGCCGTTTTTCCTTCCATTGGACGTTCAATGTTCAGTGTTGAATGTTCGATGTTTTTAATTTTCGCCATCCTCCATCATCGATCCTCCATCCTCGCAGTGGCTTTCCATCCTCCATCCTCACCCCCGAGGCTCTATAGAAAGTGCTGAAAGCACGACATAAAACAGCCCAGGGCAAACGCGCAAAGCGCGTGCCGCCCTGGGTCCCCGTCTCCCAACACACCCACACTTTGCCGAAGGCGCGAGCCAAGCGAGCATCGCAAGGATCAAAGAAGCTGCCACTCGTCGATTCGCCATTCCTTCACAACCACCACCCCACCATATTTAATCAAACCACAAACCTTGTCCCCGTATCCGTAAGAATCTTCAAATAATACGCCGCCTTCTCCTGGTCATAAACCTCGCTATTTTTATTGGAATAATACGAATACAGATCATTAGCAGCCGGTATATAACCCGCTTCAAAAGCTCGGTGAGACCAAACCATGTGCTGCGCACTATCACGGGCAACCGGAGGCGTCCCGCCCTGGTAATAAATCCCCACCAGATGCATCGCCTCCCCATTACCCAACTCTGCTTCTTTGCAGAGAGCGGGAAACGACAATTTAAAAAAATGAAGCGCCTTCTCAAAATCCGGTTTCAATGGCGCTCCGAGCTCATGTTTAAAAAACGAATTATCCAGGCCATAAGCGTTGGCCAAAAGAAACCCCGCCCGCCCATTGCCATTCGCAAGCTCCCGCTCAAGCGATTGCATTAAGAGCTCCAACTGCTCCACAGAATCCGCCTCAGTTAACATTTTAGATGTTATATCCATACGACGACGACACTGACCGAGACCCGACGAGAGAATACCACCACCTCTACAAAACTGGCAGCCGTGTCGGATCAATAAATTCTGCGCTCGAGGGCCCATCCAACTTCCAATCAAACCCTTTCGCAATCACCTGAAGCCACATATCATGTCCCTCCACGACATAATGCCTGCACCCGAACCGTGCGGCATTTTTCTCTTTCGACCAGACCGAATTGTGAACCTCATAAACGCGAGGATCGGGACACAGACCAGAAGAACACCATTTCCTTCTAAAGCGAATGAGATAGTCCTTCCCCCCATCAAATTCCACTTGAGGACACTCCTCGAAAAGTTCCGGAGGGATTGTTTCCCTGTCAGCAAACGCTGGCTCGGTGCTTACCCATTGCCCGCCTTTGAAAGTGATCAAGACCCTCTTGTTTTCGAGCCCGGCAGATTCAGGATTCTTCTCTGGCAGTACAGCCACCTCGGCAGACACAACGGCATCCCCATTTTCCACCACCTTAATTCGTAAATCAGATACGGATGGAGAAATCATCCACGGCAACTCAGCGGCAATTAATGTTCCTTTGAATGCACTCATGCGCTTGAAAATAAAGAATGCAGACAACCAGCGCCATCCTTGTTTGCTATGTGCCTTTTCGATAAATAGACACACTCTCCCCAATGAAAAATCCTCGGAGCGTCTCGGCACGGCTCTCCTATCATGAATCAGCGACGAATAGGATCGAACTGTTCAAAGCCAAAAAACACAAATAGCTATTCTAATTCCTGAGCCAATTTTGGAAAATAACTTTCAAGCACCTTGGCGGGAAAAGCCAGTCTAACCGGCCCTTTAGGCGTATCGGATTCAAGCAGATGAGCATCCAATGCTAGCTGTAAGATTTTCCGAGCAGCAGTTTCCTTTTTGCATGTTATGGTAGGCACACTTCCTCTTTGAATTTCACCTTCACGCAAAACCGCAGCAAGCAATTGGAAACCAGAAGATTCGTCCTTTTTAAAAACTCGCTCTATTCGGGAAATATAAAATAATATTCCTTTTTCAAGCTCGTTAAGGCTAAGAGCCTTCTCCATAAATTGAATCTGATCTAAAACTGTTTTTAAAAAGAATTCACAAAATTCTGCCAAGTATTTTTCAGAAAGATTTCCCCTGCCATCTAAATCGTTAACCCTTGGGAAATCGGCATTATTTAAACAAGCAAAATAATCTTTTTTATTTCGAGCTAAACCACGAGATAGTGTCCAAAGACCATAACCACCAACTTTCTCTTGAAGCATCACAGCATGTGAAAATAAACGGGCAACACGTCCGTTACCATCTCCGAATGGATGAATCCAGAGTAATCGATGATGAGCGGCAGCAGCGGCAATCAACCTATTAGTCGGGAGTATTTTTTGACTACTATACCTTTGTTCAAACATTGTCAAAAATTTAGGTAAGTCATTAAAGTCGAGAGGCACATGTCGACCAACGTCCACATTGAAATTCCTTATTTCACCAGGCACTATTTCATAAGGTTTTCCGCTTTTTGTGTAACTAATCCTTAAGGCCTTTGGCAATCGCTCGTAAAACTCTCTGTGGATCCAGCAAAGAAACTCGCGTGAATAAACATTTGGATTTTCTTCGCGAATCCTCCTTTCCATTAGCCTTTCAACTTTAACATGAGAAACGGAGAGCAGTTGGTTATTTTTTTCTTCGGCATTTAGTGAAAATTTATCATTTAATGCCTTTTCAATCTCTCGCGGAAACGTTTTATGCCCCTCGATCAGATTTGAATAATAGCTGTTCATTATCCTCACAACCTCTACCACGCTTTGACGGGTTTTCTCGGCTGGCAACTGTGCATTTAATGATCCTGCATGAATGAAAATTTCCTTACTCAAGTCCGAAAGAACATATTTCCCTTCGGAAGGTAAAAGGGGCTCCATTAACGCGGGATTTAAACTCATAGGGTAAATACGGTATAAGACGCACCGATCTTTACGAGGATTTTTTTCTTACTTAACCCATTAATGAACAATATGTTAAATAATATAATTAAAATAAAATGAGCACTATTATGAGGATGTTTTTTAGCTCATTCTTAGGGTTCCCAGTCGCGCGATTTGCTATGCAAATCGCGCGACTGGGAACCCATTACTTCTGAAGCCGTAGGACGGCTTCAGAAGTAATGGTAATTTCACTTGGTGTAAAGAAAAAAATACACGCAGACCCTTTTAATAAAGTAACATCAGTGAGGCAAAGCCGCTTGGATTTGATTACTTGCCTAGCTAAAATTATTTCTTCCAGCATATTGAGTGTCACAATTGAAATTAATAGAAACATAACATGCTTCCATAGACCACAAAGACAAAATAGATATAAAACGCACCGATCTTTACGAGGATTTTTTTATTAATTAACCCATTAATGGACAACATGTTAAATAATATAATTAAAATAAAATGAGCACTATTATGAGGATGTTTTTTAGCTCATTCTCAGAGTTCCCAGTCGCGCGATTTGCTATGCAAATCGCGCGACTGGGAACCCATTACTTCTGAAGCCGTAGAACGGCTTCAGAAGTAATGGCGATTTCATTTGGTGTAAAGAAAAAAATACAACTAACTATTTTTGAATTTAGCACTCACGAGACAAATTAGCCATTCAGTTTCTAGGAGAAAAAGGGCGGCCCTGGTTATTTTTACACAAGCACAAAGTTTAGATGGTCGCAGTAAAGTAAGTTGCTCACACAAATCCAAGTGCCAAAAAGAGTGGCTCTGCCCAATGAGGCTCAGCAATCAGAAGTTGACTTGCCTCCGAAAACTGAACAGCCCGCGGACCGGAGACTCAGGCATACGTTCACGCCAATATTTTCATTGTGGTCGTTTGAGCCAAACAGTCCATGGCAGAACAATTTCGCGCATCGATTGACCCATTCCACCTTCCTTGCTACTGACAAACCCACCCCCTCCCGCTAAACTCACCCCATGAAACGCCTTTAGTTCGCGCAACCCCAAAAGCTTTTACTCACCCTGTTCGCCACCATCAGCCTCTCCGCCCTCTGCCCCCTCCACGCCGCCGATCAAACCGCCTCACGCAACACGCCACAAATCCCCCACCCGAAATTTCCGAGCCTTGGGTACCACATCCCCATTTCACCATACTTTGCCGCCTCCCGACTCCGCAACCCGCACCATCGCTCCCAATTTTAATTTCTCGTTGGCGCACTCCCGCACTCCTTCACTCACACAACCACATTATTCGTGGTTAACGTGCACTATCCCGACCATCCACGCTGTAGAAACTGGAATTCACCGGGCAAAGCCCATTTTAATGCGTATTTAAAGGGATATTGGTTGGTATGCAGCTGGTTCATACTGGCTCATCGCACGTCAAATCCTCAGAAAAAGCACAGCTTTCACCATTCCAAACCGGCTAATTTGGACAGCAGTGCATATAGTTATCGCTGCGCATATTACAAGGATATTGACGCTCTGAAGTACAGTGCTAGCGTTGCCGTGGAGTAGAAACAGGCGCGCAAAAAGCAATTTTTTATCAGTTCTTTAACCCGATAGAACAAAACAAATCTCGATGTTATGTTGGGCAAACTGGCATGATCACTCGACACCAACCAAAAGGGACGAACCGCCGATTAAAAGGCGGCAAGCAAATGTCCGGGCAAATCGAAAAGGCGTTGCCTGCGGACAGATCCAATGCGACCCCATCTGGAGAACTTTTCCGTGCCGTGCTCGAATCGATGGATCGGGGTTTCTGTATCATTGAGCTGTTATTTGATGAGCATGGCAGGCCCAATGATTTCCGTTATCTGGAAGCCAATTCGGCTTTTGAAACACAAACCGGATTGAAAGCGGCGGTAGGAAAAAGGGTTCGTGAACTGGTGCCGCAGCTTGAGCAACATTGGTTCGATCTTTATGGCAGAGTTGCCGAGACTGGCGCACCGATCCGGTACGTAAATGAGGTGTCGCAACTCAATCATCGTTGGTTTGAGGTGAATGCGTTTCGCCTGGGTCGGCCCGAAGAACGAAAAGTTGGCGTCATTGTCACTGACATTACTGTGCGAAGAAAATCGGAGGCGGCATTACGCGAAAGTGAACACCGCCTCCACCTGGTTTTCGACAATGCGCCGCTTTTGATTGGCTATATGGATGCCAACTGGGTTTACCGGTTTGGCAACGGTGCTTACGCGGAATGGTTCGGTCGCGATCCCACCAACGTGCCAGTCAGGGAACTTTTGGGCGAAGCACTCTTTCGTCATCGCGAATCTTTCCTGCGCAGAGCATTGGAAGGCGAATGGTTGCAATTTGATGGATCGTTCTATCGAAGTGGATTCGGCCTGCGCGATGCGGAAATAACATTTATTCCCGACAAGACGAAAAATGGAGAGACGCGCGGAGTGTTCGTCTTTGCCTCAGACGTTACGGAACTCAAACGCGCGGAACAAACCATGCGCCAGATGCGCGATGAGCTTGCGAACATCAATACGGAACTGGAACAACGCGTCGAGGAACGCACCACCAAACTCCGTGACACGATTGGTGAGCTGGAACATTTCTCCTACAGCATTACCCATGACATGCGCGCGCCGCTTCGGGCGATGCGAAGTTTTGCACAATTTCTGTGGGAAGAATACAATGACCGCCTTGATGTTGTGGGCCGCGATTACCTCCATCGCATCGGGGAGTCAGCCGCCCGGATGGACAATCTAATTACTGACGCACTCAACTACAGCAAAGTGGTTCGGGGGGAATTCCCGTTGGAACCAGTTGACCCGGATGCATTACTGCGTGGCATCATTGATTCCTATCCCCAATTTCACATACCGCAGGCCGAAATATATATCAAAGGAACGCTCCCGCTGGTCATCGGAAACAAAGCAGCCCTGACTCAAGTCTTCTCCAACCTGCTCAGCAATGGCGTAAAGTTTGTTGACCCCGACAAAATACCCCGAGTGCGTGTCTGGGCGGAACCGCGCGGCGAATGGGTGCGGCTGTGGTTTAAAGACAGCGGCATTGGCATTAATCCAGACCAGCAACAACGTATCTTTGTGATGTTTGAAGGATTGAGCCAAAAGTATGAAGGCACTGGCATCGGATTGGCAATCGTGCAAAAACTGGTCGAGCGCATTAAAGGCAGAGTGGGGTTTGAATCCGAATCCGGCAAAGGTAGCCGCTTCTGGGTCGAACTTCGAAAGGCGACATAATATAGACGGCAGCAATTGCATTCAGAGGGATGAATCTTCGTTTTCAATTATGTAAAGCACCGTGCTGCTGGCAAGCCGAGGGCATTGAGAACCCTAATCTCGAAATTGGTGGGAAGAAGAGATGGTTGACTTTGACTTTCATAATACTCTCCTTTGAAGAATAAAACTTCGGTGGACATGCTATGACCGCGCAACGTCTGTAGCGGCATCTGTGTCCTTCAATAATTCACCGGCACACCCCGTCTTTTCACACCAGGACCAGTATTCGTAGGTCGCACGAACCATCTGTACCAAGTCATTGAAGGAATTGGGTTTGACCATGTAAGAATTTGCCCCCAACTGGTAGGCTTGCTTCACATCAATATCCATTTCGGAACTGGTCAGCACGACCACGGGAAAAACGAAACATACAGGATGCGCCCGCAACCACCGCAATAATTCGAAGCCATTCATCGAGGGCATCGACAGGTCGGTGAATAGGACACTTGGAAAGGGATGCTCATTGCGATCAGCAAATTTGCCGGAGCCTTGCAGATATTCAATCGCTTCTCTGCCTGATTGAACCACCTGCACCGGATTGTTTATCCCGGCCTTTAGCAGCGCCCGTTTGAACAACATAACGTCGTCTGGATTGTCTTCGGCGATTAGAATTGTGAGATTGCGATCCATAATCTTTCTGTCGGGGGAGGTAGACCCAGTCCAATGTAAGCCATTCGCCCAACCCTGCAAGAGAAGGGGTATATTATGCGCCTCTGATGGTCAATTCAGGCTCAAGCTGGCACGTTCGGCAATTCGTAATGCAAGCCCAGCATCGGCCAGACGGGACAAACTCTCAATCAGTTCAGCGTTATTAGTACTGTCCAAAATAGAATCTTGAACTCATCGGGTAAGCGCAGTTTTACTGCGTATTTAAAGGGATAATTGATTGACCTACTTCTGGTTCATGGGCCAGCCAACCTGTTTTTGAAAGCGGCTCAGCGCACTTCAAATCCTGAGCAAAAGCACAGCTTTCACCATTCCAAACAGGCTAACTTGGACGGTATGAACCGGAGTGATGGGTAACAAACAATCCGGAGTGATAGGTTACACTTTCGAGCACTATGGCTTGGAAAACTGTAACCCCGATGGAAGAGATTATTCGCTTTGTGATGTTGGCGCGGAGCGCGCGCTTTACGGTGACGGAACTGTGCGAGCAGTTCGGCATCAGCACGTGCCGCGAAATTAAACACTGGCGCAGTTTCTCGATTACAATCAGGAACCAAATCAAACCTTCGTTCCCTCCTGTTCAAACATTGTGCTCTACCCGCCCTCAGTGCTGACCAACCCACCCCCCTCCCGCTAAACTCACCCATAAAACGCCATTCGTTCGCGCCACCCTGAAAGCGTTTGTTCACCCTGCTCACCGCCCTCACCCTATCCGCCCTCTGCCCCCTCCACGCCGCCGATCAAACCACCTCACGCAACACACCACAAATCCCCCATTCGAAATTTCCGAGCCCTAGGTACCACATCCCCATTTCACCACACTTTGCCGAAGGCGCGAGCGCACGCGAGCATCTCCATCAACTCCGCCACCCGACCAACGAGGGCGTCCGATTGCAACCAAAGCGTCAGGGCCGGGGTCGCTGCACCGCATGGTTATTGATTCTTAGATGGGCCGGCCAACTTCCATTCGTTTTCAACCTTTTGGAGCGTCATCTTCTCCGCCTTCCCCATCTTATCCTTGTTATTCTGTTCGTTTGTCGTGGACATTTCCATTCTCAGCTCGACCTCTGAATCAGAACTAGCCTGCAGCTCAACAATCTTGTAGCCAACAATGTTTTTAAATCCTTTTGCCACGTCGGCTGCAAATTCACTGTCCGATGTTTGCCCGAATATCTTTTCCCACTCCTTTCGAGCCTCAGGAACCAAACTGCCTAGCATGGCCTGTTTGTCCCCCTTGCTCATCGCCCACACCCAGGATTGTAGCGCCGCTTCCGGTGTTGCGTAACCAGCGAACGCCCAGGATTCCTTGGGGAAATTTGTTTGTCCCGCAGGCTGAGCTTGAATCACCTGCTTGTTTTGCGGGTTTGATGAGACGGCGCGAAGCCGCAGGGTTTCCTCCTTGAAGTTGGCGAGTTCGGATGCTTGCTTGCGGAGCATCCCCACCTCGCTCCGTAGTCGAAGTAATTCGCCTTTTTCCTTTCGCAAGCGTCCGAGTTCGTCGTTGTTAGCCGTGGATGCGGACAAAGCTGCGTCACGCTCCTTGCTCAGTAACCGATTTGTATCTGCCAGGTTTTGGTTCTCACTTCGCAGACGATTTGCTCCCTGCTGTTCCACGAGGTGTGTGACTGTGCTCGCGGCGAGGGCGGTGGCAAGAATCATGGCGGCCGATTTAAGGTTGATCCACTGCATAGTTGTATGGGTTGCGATGGTTATTGTTGCGGCTGCGACAGAGGTGGGAATCGTGGTGGCCAAACCTGCAGGCGCGGCTTGAACGGCATTTGCCGAAATCAAAACTACCAGGCCACTCGCACCAATCGTCACATTTCGTTTCGAGAAAAGTTCGCGCAGCCTCTCTACCGCACGATTCACCCGCTTTTGCGCCGCTTCGTCGCTAACGCCGAGGGCTTGGGCCATCTCACGAGCGGATTTGCGTTCAAAGTAGCGAAGTAGCAGCGCGTCCCGATCCGGTTCGCTCAATTCGCCGAGCGCTTTATCGAGATGTGGAGCGACATTTTCCCAGACGGCATCGGGTTCGTGGGCGAGCAATTCATTCATGGCGACGGCCTCCTGTTCGCGGGCCCGACGGCGCTCAATGGTGCGGACGGTTTGAGCGGCGATGTTCTGTGCTGTGCGATGCAGCCAGCTGGAAACCACGGCGCGATTGGTGAGTTGGCGTGCGTTTTTGGCAACCGCGACAAACACACCCTGAGTCACGTCTTCGGCGAGATGCGGGTCATGCACCATTCGTCGTGCGGCGGAATAGACGAAATCCACGTGGCGGCGCACTAATTCGGTAAAGGCCGCTTCGGAACGGTTTTCCGCATAGGCATGCAGTAGTTGTGAGTCTGTCTGATCGTTCACTGTCTCTATGTTAGCCGCCACCGCTCAAATCGGACAGAAAAAGGAGAAAACCATCAGATTAGGTGTCAGTAACTGTGGCCAACCAACGACTAACGAAGTTCCTCGTCCCCAAGGCCATGGCTTTTTCAGTCCCTGGTTTCATCAGACTTATCGCCTCCTTTCATCCGGCTCTTTTCCCCATTCCGGAAATTAATTTTGGCATTCGGTATATCCCGGCCATCCTCGCTGTGAATTTTGTGGATCCCTTGCGCCTTTAGAAAGGCAGCTCCTGCACGGTGACGCGGAAATAATCAGTGCCGTCCGTCGTCGTGCCGGCGCGGGGAACCAGCTTGATGGTGTGTGCGCCCGCGAGCGCGCCGGCCCTGACCGTGATCGGTACGAAAGCGAGATGTGTCACCGCCGGGTTCGCGAAAATAAAGCACGAATCAATCGGGTTGCCGTCCAATACGATGTCCATGCCGATGAGCGCACCCGCTGACGGCGAATAGCCGGAACCGGAGACGAAAATCATCAAGGTGCCGCCGCCACTGGTGAAATTTCCAGTGAGGGGCAGCGCGCCCTGGCCACTGATGACACTCGTCAGCCGCCACATCGGAGAGTTGATGCCGCCATTGATGCTCAAAGCGGGCACCGGCGCAGGCAGGGCCAGCAGAACGGATAACGTGGTCGAGCCGGAGTAATTTGCCGTGACCAGGTCGACTTTCCCATCACCATTCAGATCAGCCGCCGAGACGGATTGAAGGTGGGCCAGCGCATTCAGCGTGGCCAGGGACCCAAATACGCCGCTGCCGTTGTTGGTCAGCACGGACACCGTGCTGGCGCCATAGTTCGCACTGACCAGATCAGTTTTGCCGTCGCCATTAATGTCCGCCGTCACAACGTAAGTGGGCCCGCTTCCTGCGGGGACCGTGGCATTAAAAACAAACTGTCCGCTCCCGTTGTTCGTCAGGATCGTCAGTGCGGCGCTGTTATACTCCGTGCAGATCAAATCCACTTTACCATCGCCATTGATATCCCCCGCCGCGACAGAATAGGTCTGATCGCCCGCACTCACTGTGGCGTTGGAGCCGAACGTGCCACTGCCGTTGTTCGTCAGGATCGTCAGGGAAGCACCGAAAAGATTTGCGGTGATCAAGTCCGGTTTGCCGTCGCCATTCACGTCCGCCGTGATGACGCTCCACGGGAGGTTGCCCACGTTGAGAGTGGCACTGAAAGTAAAGACGCCGCTCCCGTTATTGGTCAGCACGGTGAGGGTGTTGGCGCCGGAATTCGCGCTCACCAGCGCCAGGTGCCCATGGTTGTCGAAATTCGTCACGACCAGGACACATTCCGGTTGGGTTCCCACGGGGAGCGTGGCATTGAAACCGAAGACACCGCTGCTGTTGTTGGTCAGCACGGTGAGGGTGTTGGCACCGTTGTTTGCGCTGACCAGGGCCATGTGGCCGAGCCCGTCCACGTTCGTGATTGCCACGACGAAATTCGGGCTGTTGCCCGTGTTCAATGTGGCATTCGAGCCGAAGCCGCCACTCCCATTGTTCGTCAGGATCGTCAGTGTGCTGGAGTTCAAATTGGCACTGATCAAATCCAGTTTGCCATCATTGTTGACGTCGGCCACTGCAACGTGGCTGGGCGCGAATCCCACCCCATAGGAGATGGCGGGTGCGAAATACAGTGGCAACAGGCTGAAGGTGCCTGGCGGGTTCAGGGCGGCAATTTGCAGGTTGGTCAGCGCGCCGCCATTGCCGGCGAACGAGCCGTTCAAATTCACGCTGCTCGCATTGTTGGTCACCAGGGCGGCGGGCAGTTGTCCCAGGGGAACCGTGCCGCTCAACTGGCTGGCCGGGAAGGTTCCGCTCAGTTGCGCAGTGGGCAGGACGCCGCTCAAGTTGCTCGCCGTGTTCGCAAAAACCGCATAGGGCGACGGCGTCAAAACTTGACGCGGTGCGAGCGTGGAAAACGCGCCGGCTCCATTCGTGCGCACGCCGATCTCGAGCCAGTAATTGCTCCCGGTGAAAATCCCCCCGCCAAAATCCAGCAGGCTGGTGAACAGGCCGTTGTTCACGGCCACACTCGTATTGGTGAGGATGGGCGCGGCTGGGAATCCAAACTGGTTCACGTTGAACAAAATGAATTGGAAATCATAAGTGCCGCTGGCAGGTGAACCGTTGAGGTTCAGCCGCCCTTGGTAAGTGAAGGCAGTGCCTTGAGCCTGCAACCCGGTGTCCGCCCCCAAAAACAAAGCCAGCGCAGTGGCCAGAACCGTGGCCCTTCCCCATAGTATTTTCATTGGCCGGAAGAATGAGGCCGCGCCTCGCAATCGTCAATGCTTGCCCGAGAGAATGTTTCCGAACCTTTTATCAAGTAGTTTCCGCCAATCTGACCCTCAGCACCGCTACACCTACGATCTGACCGGCACCCCGGTAAGCGCAGTGAATATCTTCTCCGCCATGATGCCCGCACCAGTGGCGTCAGGATGAACGCCATCGGGAAATAACGCGGCTTTATCTGCAAATGCACTGTAGAGATCGATGACCGGCAGATGCTTCCTCCGTGCAACTTCCTTGATTTTCGGAATGACTTCTTCCGTCAAAATTTTGTCCGTGTCGTAATCCTTGCCGCGGTCGCGGAAAAGTGGGACCGGCAGGCAGAGATAAATCCGCGGTTTGGTTTTGGGCTTCTGCAACCTGTCGATGATTTCCAGGTAATCAGAAATAAATTCCTCTTTGTGCGACGGCCAGCTTTTGGCATTGGTGTCGTTGGTGCCAAGTTCGATCACAACCACATCGGGTTCAAATGCAAGCGCATCCTGAAAAGATTTCTGACCAAGATACGGACGTGTGCTGGTCTTGAGTGCGGTTGCGCTGTTGACGCCAAAATTCCTCACTTCCCATTTATTGCCAAGCTTAACTCCCAAATGCGCCGGATAGCTGTCATGCTCACGGTCTTTTATTCCATGTCCGTAGGTGATGCTGTCACCGATGCACGCGACCCGAATGCGACCGGAATAATCCGCTTCGCGAATGGGCTGGATGTTTCGCGAGGTGACGCACGAGGCAAGAATTGCCATTAAGATGGCGCACGAAGTAAGAGCTACAATTTTTCTTATCGATGTGAATTTGTTCATGCCGCAAGCGAGAGTATACAAGCCGCAGCCAAATTTAAACACTCGCCACAAAGTAAATGGCTCACCTAAATCCAGGTAACTGCCAGCCAGCTACGATAACTTCGTGGAAAATTTAAATCGGGAAGTAAATCAAACCTCCGTTCTCTCCGTTTCACTCCTGTTAATTTTGGTCCACCCTCATTCCTCAGTGCTGACAAACCCACCCCCTCCCGCTAAACTCACCCGATGAAACGCCATTCGTTCGCGCAACCCCGAAAGCTTTTGTTCACCCTGCTTGTCGCCCTCAGCCTCTCCGCCCTCTGCCCCCTCCACGCCGCCGATCAAACCGCCACGCCCGAACACTCCGGCAACCCCATTTTCCCCGGCTGGTATGCCGATCCTGAGGCCAAAATATTCGGCAAGGAATTCTGGATCTACCCCACCTACTCCGCCAAATACGACGAACAGGTATTTCTCGATGCCTTCTCCTCGCCCGACCTCGTGCATTGGACCAAACACACCCGCGTCCTCGATACCAACAGCGTCACCTGGGCGCGTCGCGCCATGTGGGCACCCGCCGTCGCTGAAAACAACGGACGCTACTTCCTCTTCTTCGGCGCGAACGACATCCAGAACGACCACCAACTCGGCGGCATCGGCATCGCCGTGGCCGATCAACCCGCCGGCCCCTTCAATGACTATCTCGGCAAACCGCTGATTGGCCAGTTCCACAACGGCGCGCAACCCATCGATCAATTCGTCTTCAAAGATCAGGACGGCCAATACTACCTCATCTACGGCGGCTGGCGTCATTGCAACATCTGCCGCCTCAAAAATGACTTTCGCGGCCTCGAACCCTTTGCCGACGGCACCACCTACAAGGAAATCACACCCGAAGGTTACGTCGAAGGCTCCGTCATGTTCCGCCGCGGCGCGAAGTATTATTTCATGTGGTCCGAAGGCGGCTGGACCGGGCCGAATTATTCCGTCGCCTACGCCATGGCCGATTCCCCGCTCGGCCCCTTCAAGCGCATCGGCAAAATCCTCCAGCAAGATCCCAAAGTCGCCACCGGCGCCGGCCATCATTCCGTCATCCAACTCCCCGGCAAGGACGAGTGGTACATCGTCTACCACCGCCGCCCCTTGGGCGAAACCGACGGCAACCACCGCGTCACCTGCATCGACCACATGGAATTCGACACCCAAGACCACATCAAACCCGTAAAAATCACCTTCGAAGCCGTCCCCCCCGCCAAGCCCTAACCACCATACGTTTAGGCCCAACGGGCCCGGTTTATTTTAGCCCAGACCGAAGCCGCAGGCGCAGGTCTGGGAACACGTTCCCCAAAAAGAATCCGCTTCGGCCCACGATGCAAACTCTTCAACCCTCGCCATCCGAAGCGGAACAGGACAGCGCCATCCCCAACCTTGCGCATGGGAGAAGCCCGGGATGAGTGAAGATACCTCCAAACACAATGCGCCATCGGGAACACCACGCCCCACAAGACCTTAATCATTGGTCATTCCTTGGAGGCCTTGAGCATTGGCCATTGATCATTCCCTTCCCCATCCGCGTTCATCTGCGTTCGTCCGCGGTTAAATTCCGTTTGTGCTTTTTGTGCCTCTTCGTGGCCATTCCCCATTTCTACGGCCCAAGCAGCACCCGATAAAACCTCCGGCCATAATTTGTATTATTCGGCTCCACAAACAAGAACGGCATGATCGGCGGATTCGTATTCACAATCGGAACCCAATCAAGCAGGTTCGTCGAACCCAGCACCGTGTAATCCGGCCCCAAATCCCCGGAAATCGAAAACCGAATCATCCCATGATCAGAACTCAACCCACCCAGGTTCGGCCTGACAGGTTGAACCACCGACACCCAAAAACTCTGCGTCGCCCCCGTACTCGGCGAACCACTATCACTCACCTTGATCGCGAATTGATTACTCGTATTCGCCTGCGCCATCGTCGGACGCCACGTCAGCACCCCATTCGTCCCATTCAAATTCGCACCCGCAGGCGAACTCAACAGGCTGAACGCAAACGTCTCCGGCGGAATAGCCGCATCCACCGCACTGTTCGTCAACCTGAGCGTCGCACCCGCCACCATGCTGAAATTCGGAATCGGTGCCAGCACCGGCGCACGCGTGGCCAGCGAGGAAATCTGACTACTGCTGAGCACATAATTGTAAATCCGGACATCATCGACCGTGCCAGCCAGGAATCCCGTGGCAGTTCCAGTTTGGATACCGCCGATGCGAAGTGCCGGAGGACCAACTCGCGGACCAACCGACCCAGTGCCGGTCGATTCCAGGCCACCATCCACGTAAACCGCCATCTGGCCGGTCGTGGAATTTCTTGTCGCCAGCAAATGATGCCACACACCGTCATTGACCGCCGTGCTCGAAAGAATCGTCACATCAGGATTCCCATTGGAACCGCCCACACCCAGCGCGAATTGATTACCCACGAGCGTGGTGCCAAAGTCTGCGGATCCACCGCTCACCTCGCCATCCACCAATCCTTTGCCCGCCCACCATTGACCTGTTCCGCCCGTATCCGTGGTCTTCAACCAAAGCGAAATGGTAAAATCATCGATGGCCGAAACCGGAATCTGCACATACCCCGTGCTCCCATCCAATTGAACCGCCTGCGCGCCAACCTTGCCGGGCACAAACGTGACCCCGCCATTCAAAACCCCATCGTTCCCCTGTCCGCTGCTGTCCTGTGCATTCCCCTCAAACTTATAGTAAGCGGCCAGCATTCCCCTCACCGTCACCGTAAAACTCCCCGTCGTCGCCACCGTTCCATCATTCACCACAATGGAGATAATTGCCGAACCCGTTTGGTTGGCTGCGGGAGTGACGGTGATGGTGCGATTATTCCCGCTCCCTTGAATGACAATGTGATTACTCGGAATCAACGATGGATTCGACGAACTCGCGCTCACCATCAACTGGTCAGGCGACATCGCCCCATCGCTCACCGTGAAACCAATCGGCCCCGTCGAACTATTCGCATCCATCAACACATCCGCAATCGCAGAAATCTGCGGCGACGGCAACGTCGTTATCCACTCCGCCAGCGCAGTAACCGCCGATGAATCAATCGTATTCCGCGCCAGCGGCGGCATCTGGTAAGTGCCCAGGCTGTTCACCCGCAAATACATCACCGACTTCGTGAGATCCTGCGGCACCACCACCTTCGCCCCGGCAATTCCTAACGTATCACCCACAACACCATTAATAATATTCTGATTCGTCAGCGGAATATCAAACCGCGCATCCCAAAACGCCGGTGCCCCACCCGGCCGATGACACTGCGAGCAGTTCGCATCCAAATACGACCGCACCCTCAATTCCAACGACGCCGACGTATCACTGACCTTCACCAGTTTCGAATACCCGCTGATATTCGCTTCAACGATATTCGTATCAAACATCTCCGCATGATTCCACGCACGCAATTGATTGTCCGTCACGCCTGAAACCGGGTAACTGAGATTGCCGTTCAATTGCCTCGTCTTCACCCCCAAAACATAACCCGCCGCCGCCGTGTGACACCGCAAACAATCCAACGGCCCCGGATAATACCACGTCTGCGTGCGCGTGCCCGAAGCCGTGTTGATAACAATATTTTCACTGATCCCATTCGTGACTATGTCCGCGTCCGAATAATCCGTCCGCCACTTATACGTCACTCCATACACCACTCCATTCGTATCCCGCACCAGCAACCGCGTCTCAAGCCGTCTCAAAACATTCGGATTCGTATCATCCACCGGCAGATCAAAATGCTTCACCAACACCGTCCCATTGGGAAACGCCCACTCACCCGTCGGCGCAAAATGAACAAAACTATTTGTCGGCAAACCAATCCAGCGCTGCTTCGCCGCCCCATCCGACCAAAGCGGCGAATTCACCGTATAAGGAACCAAACCATCACTCACCGCCAGCGTGCTCAAATCCTTGAACGCCCCGGTTGCCGAGAGCGTCGCCGGTATCGGGCGATTGACGGGAGGCGGTCCGGATCGTGCCAGCTTGAAAATATGACCTCCCACACTGCTCATCTGACAAAGATACAACTCGTTATTCTTATCCAAGCCAAACGAGGACAATCCGGTATAATCACTCCCCGAATTCGGCCCCGCCCCCGTCGGCATCGTGCAAAGCAGAATCTTGCCTGCGGGCGTTGTCGATTCATCCAACGCCCAAATCTTTTTTTGCACGTTGTCGCCAAAAATATATTTCCCGCCCAAATCCGCTGCAAACTGACTCCCGCGATAGACATAACCACCAATGATCGCCTGGCCTTCGCTGTGGCTGTAGTTGAGGATCGGACGCCTGTTCACACCGATGTACGGCGGCGTCAAATCTCCATTCAACCCTTCAATGACACTCCATTGAAAATTCAATCCCGGCGGATCATTGGGCTCAATCACATCCAACTCCTCCCACGAAGCATTGCCCACATCGCCAATAAAAATCCTTCCCGTCACCGGATCACATGTCATCCGATGCGGACTCCGCAGCCCGATGGCGTAAAATTCCTCCAGCGCATTGGGCACACCCACAAATGGATTGTCGTTGGGAATATAATAATTCGCCGTGACTCCGTTCACAGGCTGCCGCGGAATCGGATGGCTGATCGCGCCTCCGCGCATATCCACGTCCAGTCGCCACACGCCGGAGAAAAGGCCTCGATCAATAATCTGAGTGTTCGACGTATTCTCATCATCCCCGTCCGTGACATAGAGAAAACCATTCGTCGGATGAAAGAACATTCCACTCCCGTTATGCCACACGCAATCCCCAGCCTGATCTACCAACACCAGTTCCGAACCGGGAATCGCCACCCCATTCGCATCCAACGTAAATCGCGAAAGCCGGTCATGGTACGCCCCCGTCACAAATGTCGGCGGCCTCACCGTTGGACTCCCCACCACTGTTCCCGGTGTCACCCACGTGTAATAAACGAAGACAAAATGGTTCGTCACAAATCCCGGATGAAACACCAGGTTCAAAAGTCCCGAGTCATCCCACCCCTGGCATTGATTGCTCAAGTCCAACACCAGCGTCTTGGAACTCGCACCCGGATCGTTGGTGAATGAATAGACCCGCCCCTCCCGTTCCCATACCACCAATTTATCCGTACCCGGAACCGAAGCCAAACCAAGCGCATTCGTAAAAGTAAGGTTCGTAAAAGCCACGACTGCCGACCAGTTTCCGGAAATGACCGGCGCTGTTTCCGGCATTTGATTGTTTAGAAAAGGCCCGAACGCCGGACGCAGACCAAGACCGTAAGCACTCGCCGTAAAACTGATCTTCGAATTTGCCGCAATCATGTTTGGTGTCGAGGCCAGGTCGCGCACCCCATTTACCGTGACCGTATAGCCTGTGTTCGGCGCAAGCGACGAAACCAGCAGCAGCACACTCTGCGAATCGAACATCAAAACCGACGAAACCGTCGCGCTCGGACTAATCGCATAATTCAACCGATTCGTCGCCGATGTCGGCTCAACCGGTTCCGAATAGCGGATAATGATATTCGTCAACGAACCATTTTTTGCTGAAACGAGCGTCGGCGGCGTTGTATCTCCGATGATCGTCAGGACTGCCGGAGCACTGGTGATCGCGCCGGAACTGTTGGAGAGAACGCAGCTATAGCTTTGTCCGTTGAGTGTCACGCTCGCGTTACTGACGGTATAAACCGATTGACTGGCCTGAGCCGTGTTAAGGTTCACCCCATTGACCCGCCATCGATACGTCATCTCCGACTGGTTGGTCGTCAGCACCGAAAAGGCTGCGCTCCCATGTTCCGTCACGGTTAAATTCGTTGGTTGCACATAAATTCCTGGCGTATTGCTCAACCCGGTATATGGAATCAACCTCGTCCCACCGAGCGGTTCCTCGATGCTCCCATCGGGCAACTGCCATCGCACCGAGAGATTGTCCCCTCCGCCTCCCTGCACCATCAAGGCCTCGAGGTAATAACGCTTCCCGCCTTCCAGATAAATGGCTCCCGACTTCTGGTTTGCCTCTTTCGTCCACTCCCGGGCATCTGTCCACGCATTGACCCAGGCCACTCCCACGCAGTTGCCTGGACTCTCATTGCTGCTCAACGAAAGTTTCGATGCGTCATCGCTGGCAATCCAAAAGGTGTAAACCCCATTGTTTGGTGGCACAACAAACGCGCGCAACCGCTGCCCGTAATTGTTCATCCCGGTGCCCGCCTCAGTTTCAAAGTTGGTATAAATCTTTGTATAGACCGTGGCTGGATTGCTTGGCCAATTCGGGTTCACGGCCGTATTGGTCAGCATGTCCAGTGTAGCACCTCCACCTGAGTTCAAGTTCGTCCACAACTCCCGGTACACGCCGAATGTCGGCGGCGGCAGGACCACACCAGCTTCGTAAAACTGGACTTCGGCCACATTGCCAAAACCACCGTCCGGCGAAAGATAACGCACATAGCGGAAAGCGTTGGTCACGCTTATTGATTGCGTCGTCAACGTGCCGGTCACTGGCTGCGCGGTGATCGTGTACAAATCCACCGCGCCACTAAAGTCCGCCGCGTTGGCTCCCTGGAATTTGCCACCCACCATTCTCGCTTCATTGCTGCTGCGAGGGCAATACCGCACTTGCGAAATAACCTTGCTGACGTTCGTGCCCAGATCCAGTCCCACCCAATCCCCATTGCCGGTGGGCGCATCAAAGAACGTGGTCAGACTGCCGTCCATCGCCTTTTCCTTGGTGTTGCCGCTATTGTTCCAGGAACCGCTGGTGCCAATGATGGTCCCGGTCAAAAGGTTATCGGCCAGTGTGGATCGGATTTCGGCGCAGAAGATCAATGCGAGCGCGATGGTGAAAAGATTTCCCAGGCGGCAAACGGAACGGGGGCGAAGGTACCGACGATCCCGGCAACCAGCAGGCTGCGCGGGGGAACTTATTGCTGATTTACGCACGTTAACTTTCTTTTAAGTGAGCACTATGTTGAACACGCAATCTTCACCGGCCAACTCAAACAGCCGGAGGCTCCACGCCCCCGGCCGCTTGATTAAAGCCAACACTTCGGCCCAACTACTTCACGATCACCCGGTAAAACTTTTGCGCTCCGGCGGGCGAGGTCGTGTAAGGAGAGGTGGCGTTATTGGTCGTCCATGGTCCGGCCACACTGGTGGCCTGCAGGAGCGTCCCTTGTGCCCAGGTCAGGACCACGTTTGCCCCGGAGGACTGGATGTTCAAGGTCACCGAAGGCGGACCACCAGCGCTATAAAGACCTTTGATTTGTGCCGGCGTCATGGCGTAGTTGAATACCGCCACTTCATCGATCAGGCCAGTGAAATCACGGGCGCCGCTGTTGTCATTATTCAGGTCATCAGTCCCTATCCGCCAATTATTACCAAACACGTCACTGGTATGTGCCAATACATTGGTGGCAGATTGCACACCATCCGGATTGATCATGTACAACGTGGCCTGCGTCGGTTCAACAACCAGGGCCACAAAGGACCACTGGTTCAATGGCGGCACCAATCCAGATCTGAAACCCCAGGTGGCCCCGCTGTCGTTGTTCCAGGTATAACCAAGTTGACCGCCGGTATACCCAAACCCGCCGCCTATGCCGCTATTGCGGTTTACCAGGAGCCCTGCAAAGACATCGAAGGTTCCCGTCGGCTGAATCCACATGGTCATCGTTACGGTATTCGTGCTTAGACTTCCAAATGGAGCCGTCACGTGCGAACTGACGGTATTCGCAGAGACAGCTATGCCAGTGTTATTGGTCTCAAAGGTGAAGATCGGCGGCACCGGACCCAGGATGCCATTGAAACCATTCAGTGCGCCAACTCCGTATACTCCGTTGTGCCCGCCCCAATAATCGTGGCCGACCACGGTGCCTGAAGATGGATCGTTGGTTTCGTTCAACCGATAGTAAGCGAGCGGATTGGCAGCAATCACGGCTGCTTCGTAACCACCTGCTGCCGGAGTAATGACTCCCAATGTGACCACGCTGCTGGTGATGCTGCCGACACTGTTTGTGATCACCACATCGTACGAGGCAATGTTCGCAGCCGACACATTTGTTATGGTCAGGGTCCCGGTCAAAGAGCCGGAGAGATTGCCGCTGTCAGCCAACGGCACTCCGTTTTTGCGCCAATGATATTGGAGCGAAGTACCAACCGCATTCACGCTGAATGTGGCGGTCCGGCCGGCATACAAGGTTAGCGATCCAGTCTGCGAGGAGATCCCAGGCGGCAGATCACCACCAGTAAACGCAGCGCCGAACAGGTCGGAGAGTTCACCTACTGACAGGGCACGGTCAAACACCGCCACTTCGTCAATGATGCCAGTGAAGAAATTGCCGTTGACACCGGGAGTATCCAGGATGCCGCCACCACCGATACGGAATGAATCAGCCGAACTGCCATAATTCGTGGTAGTGCCACTGGTGGAGGCTTGCACCACCTGGAATCCGCCGCCACCATTCGTGGAGAGCAGAATGACGCTGACGTTCGTGCCACTCCCCACACCAGCGATCAGATACCATACACCCGGTATCACATTGGTCTGGGACAGGAAGGCCGCTCCGCCCGGTGTCCACATGCCAAGAATGCCCTGGCCTGTCGGACTGTCTGGGTCTTGACCATGAAAACCGAATTCGACCACATCATTCTGCCCAAACAGACCAACGCGCAGTCCAATGGGTCCCGCGGTGTTGAACCACCCAACGACCGAGAATTGGGAGCGGTTGTTCAGCAGGCCGACGGCACTGCTGTCGGTGGCCGCGCTTAAGCCGTCATACTGTGCTGCGGTGTTGCCAGCTTCGAAACCTTTATAATCAGGCGGCAGCGGCCCGGATACGCCGAGGGTGACATTTTCGTTGGTGGCGATGATGCCGCCCCAATAATCGTAGGAGTAAGGGCTGCCATTGGCTTCATTTAAGCGCCAATAGGAGATGGGGTTCGCGGTCCGCAGTTTGGCTTCATAAGCGGTGGGTGCGCTGTTGGAAGCCACGACCGTCAAGGTGACCACGCTGCTGTTGAGTGAACCAGCGATGTTACCCACCACAAGGTCGTAACTCGCGCTATCGTTGGCGATGGTGATATTGCTGATGGTCAGGGACGGCGTGGTCGCGCCGGAAATATTGCCACCGTTGGACAAGTTCACGCCGTTCTTCCGCCAGTGAAAAGAGAGCGGTGCATCACCCGAAGCAGTGACATTGAACTTGGCAGTTCGCCCCTCAAATAGCGCCAACGACTGCGGTTGAATTGGGATCACCGGCGCAATGGCCGCGAGGCCCAGTCCCTTTTTGTAGAGATTATAGATTTCAGTCTGCGGCAGCGTGCGGTTGAAGACCGCCATTTCATCAATCATACCGGTAAAAGAACGGCCTTGCGGCGTGGCGGCAGAACTGGGATCACATCCAATGTAGGTGAGGCCGCTGAACGCTTGATTGGTATGGTTGATGGCATTGGTTACCGAGAGTTGACCATTGGTGTTGTAAAGGTAGAGGACGGCATTCGTCGGACTGACCGTCAGCGCCACAAATGACCAGGCGTTCGTCAAGGGCACCAGGCCGGACGCAAAGTTATAGGTGGCTGCGCTGTTGCTGTTCCAGGTATATCCCAAGTTGTTGTTATTGCCATAGCCGAGACCGGCGACGTCGTTGCCGTTCCGGCAGAACAGCAGCGCCGTTGCACCTCCCTGAGCGGCTGTCGGATAAATCCATCCGCACATCGTCACTGCATTCGTATTGAGATTCAGCGCTGGAGCTGTGACCCACGTGCGCATCGCCGTGCTGGCGGACTGCAGAGCCGTGTTTCCATTTTCAAATCCGGGAAAATCCGTCGGTTGCGGACCGGTGACTCCGTTGTATCCATTCAAAGCAGCATTCCCGTAAATGCCAGTGAAACCGCCCGCAATGTCATAGGCCGGAGCGTAATTTGTGGAGGGATCATTGGCCTCATTGAACCTCCAATAGGCGTAGGGATTGTTGGTGGCAATCTTTTCGGCGTAACTGCCCGCGGTCGGATTCACAATTGTCAACGCTGACACACTGCTCGTGGCGACGCCACCGGGGTTGGTGACCACCAGCGTGTAACCGGCAACATCGGCGGCCGTAACATTGGAAATGGTCAGGGTTGCAGTGTTGGCGCCGGAAATGTTGCCGACGTTGGCGAGATTGACGCCATTCTTCTTCCATTGATAACTAAACGGCAGGCGACCGGCTACCACCCCGCGAAGCTGCACCGTTCCATGGGCGAGGGTCGGCGCGTCGGGCAGCGGAGCAATGGTCGCAGGCCCAGCCGTGGCGCGGGGAATGATTTGAATGGCATTGATGACGCTACGGGTGTTGAACTCTTCGTCCCGCAACATGAAAGTGTCATTCGTTAGACTCGTGAAAACGGCATAGTTCCCCGGGAAATTTCCAAATTGAGCGCCCCCGCCGCTCTGAACAAACAGCGGAACCTGGGCGTACGCACCAGTGGTGGTGAAGTTGGCCCGGTCGCAGATAAACACATGGCTTACCTGGTCGCCTCCGTAGGTCAAGGCCGTGGGCGAACCACTGGCATCGATGGTCCAATATTCCCCTGTGCGTGCATTCCCGGAGTCGTCACCGTCGGCATAAATAACCAGATCGTAAGCCGTCACACCCTGCGCCGCCATCCAGGCGCTCAAACCGGTAAAGTAGACCAATGGCCAGTTGCGGTTGTTGTTGGCAGCGGTGTTGAACATGTTGGCCTGCATGGTGGTGTTGGCCCCGGCGTTGGAATCCAGGTAGCCATTCATCAGGTTGGCATCGGGCCCTCCCTGGGTGCCCGGGTTTCCCCCACCGGACTGGCTCCACATATTGGCGGAGACCCAACTGACAACCACTCCACTCGGCACTCCCGAACTGTCCAGGACATTGATGTTCGTTCCCACGAAGCCGAGGTTGTTCCAATTAGCCTGAGTGAAACCAGGCGCCCCGGCCGTGTCGGTCGGAGCCAATGAGTTCGCAGTAGCGTTGGCAACGCCGGCGACATCACCACCGGGACCACGCACGAAATTCATTCCGATTGGAGATCCTAAAGCCGCACCCGCAAGCGACATGGCAGCGACGGCGCTGAGGAACATCCTGCCGCCAATGGATTTCAGACCATTGGGCGGAAGGGTAAAGTTGTTTTTAGAGTTCATACGAGATTATGCTGAGACTTGGTTTGATTTACTCGGGCTTCCAATGGCTTTCAGTAAAAGGCAACACGTCGACTCCTGGATTACCCGACGCAAAAACGGTAAGGCATCGCGCCGTGACATTTTTAAGGGAACGTAAGTTGTATAAGTCAGTTCGCGAAGATAAAGCAAGACTAAAATGTACAGTAAATTGGAAGCCTCGTGTCTGACTTATTAGAGGCAAAGGGAGCGGGACTTAAGTAGTCGGCAAAAAATTCGGTCACAAATCATGCACTTCGAGCGACGAAAACCGTGAGAATAAAGGGTTTCTTTGACTCGGCGATTCCGGAAATGTGATCGAACATCTTGCCACCTACTTAGTATTTCCCAAGTCCAGGGTTTAGATGAACGCCTTCAAACTAGTTACTCGCTAAGTCCGGACATCCAAAATGGCGAATTACCTATCCAGTGCATCAATCACAGACCAAAACCTGATCTTCAAAAGCGGAACAAACCATTCCGCGTGTCTCCTCAGTATTGTCTATACAAGTGAACGATTGCATGGACTGTGTGCCGATTCGTCTGATCCTCCCCACCAAGAGATCTCACGATAGCAATCGCGCGATCACTGCCAAATACGAACCGCCTGCGGGAACACCACGCCTCACAAGACCTTGAAAAATTGATCATTCTTTGAGCATTGAACATTTGCCATCGGTCATTTCCATTCCCCATCCGCGTTCATTCGCGTCCATCTGCGGTTTAACTAAATTTTCCATTGCCTGTCCTCCATTTTCCCTCTTCCCTATCCCCATGTTCCGCCCCACTCCGCGCCCGTTCCACCTGCAACACCTGATCTGTCTAATCCTGCTCCTCGCTTCCTCCGCGCTCGCCGCATCCCTCGACGACGCCATCAAGGACACCCGCACCCAAATCCGCGAAAGAATCGCTCCCAAAGTCCCCGGCCTCTCCATCGCGATCGGTCGCGACGGCAAAATCCTCTGGTCCGAAGGCTTTGGCTATGCCGACCTTGAAACCAAAAAGCCGGTCACACCCCAAACCCTCTTTCGCATTGGCAGCATCTCCAAACCGCTCACCGCTGCCGGACTCATGCTCCTCGTCGAACACGGCCAGCTCGACCTTGACACCGACATCCATCAATATGTCCACGACTTTCCCGACAAAGGCCAATGCATCACCACCCGTCAGCTGGCCGGACACCTCGCCGGCATCTCCCGCGGCAGTCAGGGAAAAGAGCTCTTCATCAACCAACACTTCGCCACCGTCCGCGACGGCGTCAAACTCTTCGAGGACGATCCCCTCCTCTCCAAACCCGGCGAAAAATTTTCCTACTCCAGCCACGGCTGGAGTCTAATCAGTTGGATCATGGAATCCGCCGCTAAAAAGGATTTCCTTACCTACATGGAAAAGGCCGTTTTCACTCCCCTCGAAATGACAAACACCATGCCCGACTACGCCAACCGCGACATCCCCCAACGCACTCAATTCTACGACACCAACAGCGACGGCGGCTTCAAACTCTCGCCCACTATCGACAACAGTTACAAATGGGCTGCCGGTGGATTCCTTTCCACCCCCGAAGACCTCGTCCGCTTCGGCTCCATGCACCTCCACCCCGGATTCTTCAAAGCCCAAACACTCGACACCATGTTCACCTCTCAAAAAACCACCGATGGCAAACCGACCGGCTACGGCATCGGCTGGTATCTTATGAAAGACAAACAAGGCCATCCCATCTTCATGCACACTGGCGGCTCCATTGGCGGCACCTCCGTGTTGCTACTATTTCCCGACACCCACCTCGTCCTCGCCCTCACCGCCAACTGCACCTCCACCCCCTTCGACAAAACCAACCTCGCCACTCTCGCCACCCTCACCGCAACCTTCGCCACTGTTCCCGTGCCATGATGACACCGCCTGACAAAGACATAGGCCGGATCCAACAGCACACCAACGACGTCTGGGTGGTCGTCGCCTTAGTGCATACCCACTCAACACCCTTGGAGACAGTATCAATATGGTTCTCCGTGACAGTGGCGAGGTTATTTCCTATGTTCCCCCGCATGCGCAGCATCGGCAAATAAATGGATGAAACAGACGTGGCCAACCTGTGCAGTGCAGCAACATTCCTGACAGTGCTCCTGATGCTCCTCACTGGCTGCAACAAACGCCAGATCACGCAGATCGCGGATGTCACGAAGCCGACGACCTTGCCCCCCGCACCGGGACAAGGCACGGGTGATTGGGCTGAATACTAATCATCTTGCCTTGCCGCGTGCCATCCCCGAAAGTGGGGAGGCAATTCAGTATCGACCCCGGGAGGGTTGTTCGTCAGAATAGTTATTTCCCAAATGCCTTATTGATCAAAAATCAACGGCTGGAATCTTGTGGCAATGAAATCTAATCTGGTGCTTTTAACGGGGCTGATGTTCGGAATCTGTTTTTCTGCCCCCGCTCAAACCCGGCTAAAAATCTCCGCTATCAAGCCGGGAACGGAACGTGTGCAGTTAATCTCCAACGGCGACTTTCAGTTCCAGGGCCCGCTGGTGAACACGAATTATCCCTCGCCAATCGGCTGGAGTCGGAGCGGCGATATTTTTGCCACCGCCGGATCAAACACTGTGCCCGTCAACGGCAACGTCGTGGCCAAGGCACAGGTGGATGGCGGCGCTCCTGTCAGCGGCTACAATCAGTTGGTCACCCTGGAACCCGCCACGGCCTACGTCTTCAGCGCGTATTTATGGAATCTGGGCAACGCAGCCAACCATGTAAATACCGTCATTGACTTCAACGACGCGCCCAGTGAACCGCAGGTCATTCTCTCCTACTCCGATTCCGAGGCGGACAAGGGTTACTTCGTTTACAACAGCTTCAACACGTCGACCACCGGCACAAACATTGTGGTACGCGCATTTTACGACGGCCTGGTCGGCACAGGAACCGCGCCGGGATATTTCCCCGTCGCTGCACAATGGGATAACCTCGCCATTACCAGAGCCACAGATTTCATCGCGCCCCAGGCCAGCAACTCCACCGCCACGCTCCGTCCCCTCGTTACCATTACCAGCCCCACCAATGGTGCGTTGCTTTATTTCAACAATCAAAATCCCACCCTCACCATTACTGCCAGCGCCACGGATTTGGACGGCACGATCACCAATGTTCAATTCTTCGTCGGCCCCACCAAAATCGGCGAGCGCAGCAGCAACCCTTGGAGTGTCACGTGGAGCAATCCTGTTTCCGGCACTTGTGTACTGACCGTTCTTGCCACCGACAACTCCGGCGCAACCACGCTCTCTGCTCCCGTTTCCGTTTCCTCTTCAGTTTCCACGTCTGCCTCATTCTCGTTGAGCATTAGCCCGGCAGGCACCAACGTGTTGCTCTCCTGGCCGTCCAATGCCGCGCCCATGATCGTCCAGGCCTCTTCCAACCTTTCCACGCCTATCCTTTGGCGGAACGTGACCAATGCCACCGTGGTCACCAATAATCCGAACACATGGATCCTGCCGGCAAACAACACCCGGCAATTCTTCCAACTCGTTTCTGAAGTGGACCCCACCACCATGTACCACAAACTGCTCATGGGTTATCAAGGCTGGTTCGCCTGTCCCAACGATGGCTCGGCCCCCAATCGCTGGGTCCATTGGTTTCGCAACAACAACCCCGCCGCGACCAATGCCACCTTCGACCTGTGGCCCGATACTTCCGAACTGGACCCGGACGAGCTCTTCGCCACGAGCCTGACCTATTCCAACGGTTCGCCCGCAAAACTTTATTCCGCCTTCAATCAGAAAACCGTGATGCGGCATTTCAAATGGATGCAGGACAATCATCTCGACGGTGTTTTTCTCCAACGTTTCACCGGGGAACTTTCCGATCCCGCGTTCTTTGCCTTGCGCAATCAGGTGACGGCCAATGTCCGCGCCGGCGCTGAAGCCCACGGACGCGTCTTTGCCATCATGTATGACATTTCGGGGCAGCCCACCAATACGCTCGTCAGCCAGTTGACTAATGACTGGACTTATCTGGTCAATAACCTGCATATCACCGACAGCCCGTTTTATCTCAAGCACAACGGCAAGCCCGTAATCGCCATTTGGGGATTCGGTTTTTCCGGTCGTGACGACACGCCGCAACAGGGCCAGCAAGCCATCAACTTTTTCAAATCCGCTGGCTGCACGGTCATGGGCGGATTGCCCACCTATTGGCGAACGCTCAACAATGATACTCAGACCAATGCCGCGTGGTCGCCCGTGTTTCGCTCCTTCGACATCATCAGCCCATGGTCCGTCGGACGTTATGGCGACAACTCGGGCGCGGACAATTTTCGCCTGAACCAAATTGTGCCCGATCTGGCCGCTGCCACCAGTGCTGGCCGCGAATACATGCCCGTGATTTTCCCCGGCTTCTCCTGGACCAATTTAAACAGTGGCCCTTTCAACCAGATTCCGCGCAACGGCGGCACGTTCTACTGGCGGCAGGCTTACAACGCCGTTCGCTCCGGCTGCACGATGATCTACGGTGCGATGTTTGACGAAGTGGACGAAGGCACCGCCATGTTCAAAATCGCACCAACTCCCGCCCAGTTGCCTGCTCAGGGCACCTTCGTGCCGTTGAACATTGACGGAACCAATCTCCCCAGCGATTGGTATCTCAAGCTGGCCAACGAAGCCGGCAAAATGTTGCGCGGCGAAACCCCAATCCAAAGCACCATGCCGATCAGCCCGCAGTAAGGGCATCAATCCCGCCCCCACCCTCAATCACGGCACATTGGCCGCACCGGGAGTAGGCGTGCTTGAAAACTGCCAATCCACACTATCATTATGCAGGTCGCCGCCATTGGGTAAACGAGCCAGTGAGCCGGCCACGGTATTGGAATCCGCGACCGAAGCGGATAAAGCTGTTCCATCCACAAAGTTGTAAGTTCCGGGCGCACCATCGATCAACGCCGCAGTCATCCCGCCCTCATACGCCAGCGAATCCAAAACCGTGTGCGATATCACATGAAAGAGAGCGATGCCATCCGGCGCACCATTCTGGATATTATCCTGAACGCCGGCAAACCGGATCACTGCCGCTCCCGCAGCCACGGTCACGGCATTGTCCGCCACCACCAGATACTGTCCCGGTGTTAACGCTCCGGTAAGCTTGACCCGTCGATACTCGAGATTATTCGCGCCATTAATGAAAACCAACGCCAGCCCGGTCATCGAAATCGTGTTGGTGGAACCATTGTAGATCTCCACAAACTCGCCGGTATCAGTTCCCACCGAGTCGTAATCAACTTCATTGATCAGCAAGCCATTAAACTGCGAAAGATAAACCTGCAGGTTGGTATGGCCGCTGCCGCTACAATCCGCCAGCGCATCCGTCGGATCCAGCGGATTAAGGCACGGCGCATGCATGAGCTCATACGCATCATCAATCAGATCGCCATCCATATCCATTGGATCGGTGAGCGGCACCTCCAGGACTCGATAAAATGCCATCTCATTTGACAGCATCAAATTGACATTCGTATCAACCAGTTGCCCTGTCACCCCCACGCCCAACGCCATGCTCACCGGGGTATCAATGTTAGTCAGCGTGGTCCCGCGATAGAGAATGTAATACGAATTCGTATTTGCCTCGTGTTCCATCCGGAAATGTCCTCCTCCGGCAAAATCTGTGGAGGTAATTTGAAACGCTTGTCCCGCACAGAGACCCAGCCCAAGACACACTGCAACCCCTCGCAACCACTTCTGGAATCCCGTCCCCAAAAAGTTATTTCCCATAAATGATAAAATTATGTAGTTGTTGAAGAAGCTTAAAGCGTGCCTTCGTCAGAATTGCAAGGTCACCGGTTACTTAAACCAAATCCCAGACTCTCCGGACAGAGCCATATCCTATACCGAATGCCAAAAGAAATTTCCGGATGGCAGGAGGGATTTTGGTTTGAGGCAAGGCGGAGGTCGCAGGCGCTATCCGTAGATAGCGACCAGACCGACAACGCCGCCTCAAATCAAAAGCACCCTGTACCAATGACTAACGAAGTTCCTCCTCCCCAAGGCCATGGCTTTTTCAGTCTCCACCTTCATCAGGCTTATCGCCTCCTGCCATCCAGTTCTTTTCCCCATTCCGGAAATTAATTTTGGCATTCGGTATAATATGCCCGGCGTTGGTTCCGCCTCGGATCTGGTTCGTTTTATTTCAGGTATGACCCGCCGCTCATTTGACGCGAGCTTGTGCAAATGCCTTTGTATCACACCAGGCATCGTCCTTGACTGGAAGCGCAGCCGTTTTCATTGCCACTCCCATTTCGATGCCATCCTTTTTTAAATCTTCATCCGAAGCGATCTCCGCCACCGTTCCCGGTGGATGCTGATACCAGCCCGGATCAGCATAGCTCGCAATTCCTTCACGCACTTTGAGCATGGTAAAGAGACCTCCCATCGTGATGTAATCAAATGGTCCATCCGCCCCGACCATCGGGATGCTGTTCTTCGGCGTTTTCATCCCCATCTCTCCCATGTCACCCATCCCTTCAGTTCCCATGGTCATATAACCCGGCAACAGTCGGCCAATCTTTTTGCCCAAACCCTCAGTGTTGATCCCGATCAAATTTGGGAAACGATGCCCCATTTGATTCATCGTATGATGCGTCATGTGACAATGCAGCGCCCAATCGCCCGGCGCATTCGCCACGAAGTCCAACGTCCGCGTCGTCCCCACCGGCACCAGCGTCGTGGTATCCGGCCGTTGTGCGGACTCCGGAGTCTGCCCACCGTCCGTTCCCGTCACTTTGAATTGATACCCGTGCAGATGAATCGGATGATGACTCATTGCCCCCGTGTTGCCCAACCGGATGCGAACACGATCCCCCAATTTCGCCACCAATGGTTCGGTCCCCGGAAATGCTTTGGCGTTGAAGGTGAAAATATTGAAGTCGGTCATCTCATTCGGATTGGGGCGCGACGTTCCCACATCGATGCGCCATTCACTCGTCAGCAGGGCAAAATCCCGATCTGGCCGCGGTCCCTGGGGATGACGCGGATGAATGATAAACAGCCCCATCATCCCCATCGCAATCTGCGTCATCTCGTCATGGTGCGGATGATACATATGCGTTCCATGCTGCCGCAGCGTGAACTCGTATTTGAAAGTCTCCCCCGGTTGAATCCCTTTCTGCGTCAATCCCGAAACGCCATCCATCCCATTGGGCAGCAAAATCCCATGCCAATGAATCGATGTCGGTGCCGGCAGTTTGTTCGTCACGTAAAACCGCACCCGATCCCCTTCCACTGCTTCAATCGTCGGCCCATGGATGCGCCCGTTGTAACCCCAACCCTCAATCACCAACCCCGGCGCAATCTCATGTCTCACCGGCTCTGCGATCAAGTGATATACCTTCACGCCATCCACCAACTTCCACGGCAGGCTCACATTGTTGGGCGTAATCACCGGCGTATAGTCCCTGCCCGGTTCGCCGGGCGGCAACGACTCCTGACTTACACTTTCTCCTTGCGGCGCTCTCTCAGCATGAGGTGCATTGGTCGCGGTCGCGTCTAATTTCGATATCACCGCCGAGCTGGCGGTAATCGCCGCCGCTCCAACCACAAATTTTCTTCGCGTAATCATAAAACAAATTTAATGATGATGGTTATGTTCCGTTTCCGTCGAATTGGCCTTCTCCTTCTGATTCGTAAGCGGCGCGTCGTTTTTGAAATTCAATTTTCCTCCCACCGCCCGCGCCAACTCAACTCTGGCAATCCAATAATCCCGCCACGCCTCCACGTATTCGCGTTCCGCCTGAATCTCCTGCTCCTTCGCTGTCAGCAATTCAAAAGTTCCTTCCTGCATCGCGTTGTATTGCACCAGGGTTTCACTCACGATGCGCATCCGTTGTGGCAGCAGTGTTTGGCCGTAATACCGCGCCAGATCCCGGTTCATGATCAGTAAATCCCTGGCTTCCCGCACTTCCGAGCGAATGTTTACCGCCATCGCTTCCAACTCCCTTTGCGCCTTGTGATACTCCGCCTGCAGCTTCGCCACCGCACCCTGGCCCTGATCGAAGATCGGCAACTCCAGGTCGAGCGTCGGCCCGGTAATGCGCGTGCCATCCGGATCGCGCTCGGTATCCACACCGAGATTAATGGCGGAAGGAACAAACCGCGTCTTGCTCCGCAGCGACAATGCGTAACCGGTATTATCCACCCGCCGCTTCAACGCGGCCAAATCCATTCGCTGTTGAACGGCTGCCTTTTCAAGATGTTCCAAGGCAATTTCCTGTTCGGGAATCTCCGGCAGCTGATCCGCGATCTTCCAGCCAAGATCCTTTCCCCACAAACCCATGAGCCGGTTCAGTCGTTCACGCTGCTGGCGGATGGAGCGGGTCGTCTGGGAGATTTGCACCCGTGATTGCGCATACATGGCCTGCTGCTGATCCAGATTCAGATCGGTGATATTTCCCGCCTCATGCTGGCGCTTGGAAAGCTCCGCAGCGGCTTCATTCACTTCGCTAATCGCCCTAAACCGCTTGAGCAATTGTTCGCTCGCTTCCAGTTCGTAAAACGCCGTCTCCACCTCCGCCGCCAGCTTCAGCACAGCATCCGAGACTCTCAACTCCGTTTGCTCGAGATTGCGCGCTGCCACTTTCCTGCGTAAAGGCAGTACAATTAGTTCCAATACATCCCCCGCCAGCGAGTACTCGGCATCCACTCCCGCATGCGGTCGATCTGGAAATCGCCAACTCGCCGCAAATTGCGGATTCTTCAATAGCCCGGCTTGAATTAGCTCGGCTTGTGAAATCCCAACCTCCTCAAACTCGGCCTGCAAACTGCGATTATTCAGCACCGCGATCCGCACCGCCGATTCAGCCGTCAATTCCTGCTGCAACAAGGGTGCGATTAATTTCTCAATCTCCTCGCGATCTTTTTCCTGTCGAATCCAGCGGACTTCCGCGCCCGTTCTGTCGGACAGGGAACGTTCACTTTCTTGCAGCGCCTGATTCGGATGGGTTGCGCAACCGGTGAACGCTGCCGCGCCGAGTAATGAGAGTGATAGTAATGTTCTCATTTCGCTGAGCCCTTCCCATGCACATGCTGATGTTCGTCCGGCATCGTATCCTTTCCTACCGGCATTGAATTCGTTTGTTCCTCGCCCGTCAGTATTGGCATTGCGGCAGGCATTACCGATTCCGCGGCATTCGGGTCCGCCGGATGATTTGCGGGTAGCGGCGTCGTATGAAAAGCGCAACTGGCAAGCAGTCCGGCAGCGCCCAACAAGGAGATTATTTGAACTGATTTCATTTTCTGAGTACTCCAAAAGTTACATGATATTCCGCTATGCCCTCATGAGCGCAATTACGTAAGCGCAAGCAGCATTCCATCCGATGGTGAGAGTTCGCCCTGAACAGGTACCAAAGAAAAACCTAAGCCATCAAACAGGCAGTTGATTAGCTACGGAAAGGGGGAGCAAGACTGAAAGTGGCCGCACCCAGATACACCTCAGGCGTGGCTGGCCGGTCGGTCGGCAGCCCTTGGCGAAATGGAGAAATCAGTGTCTGGGTCAGGACTGCTTCCTGAACCGGTTCGCTGGTGATTGGAACGTGGAGGGGACGCAGTTCCGGTTTAAACTGCAAGTGAGCGGTCACCGTGGTCAATGCTGACTTCTTGATCAGGCAGGAACTGTTGCCGGACTCCTGCTTGCCGCCTTCATGTTGGCAGCATGGACGTTTGCCTGGAGACTTTGTCGTGAGAAAACCGAGTGAACAATGCGCCGAGCAAACACCCATCGCCACCAACCAGCCAACCAGGCACGCCGCCGCGAGAATGCGGAGACTGGGGCGAAGCTGCTTTTGTCCGTTCAGTGTCATTGGCAATCCGTATTCAAAGAATGCTCGAACCTGCAATTCTGTCAAACAGTTCCGCTCTACGAAACTTTCAAGCTGGTTGCTCGCAGTCGCAACGCATTCGTGATAACTGATACCGAGCTAAAACTCATTGCCGCACTCGCAATGATCGGACTCAACACAATACCGAAGGCTGGATACAACACACCTGCGGCAATGGGAACTCCCAGCGCATTGTAAATAAACGCAAAGAAAAGATTCTGTCGAATGTTGCGCATCACGGCCCGGCTGAGGTGAATCGCTTTGACCACGCCACGCAAATCGCCTTTGACGAGCGTGATCCCGGCGCTCTCGATTGCGACGTCCGTGCCCGTTCCCATGGCGATGCCCACGTTGGCGGCGGCCAGGGCCGGAGCATCGTTGATGCCGTCACCCGCCATGGCCACAACATGTGATTGGCTCCGCAGTCGGCGCACCTCTTCCTGTTTCTGACGGGGCTCTACTTGGGCGCGCACTTCATCGATCTTCAATTTCGCCGCCACCGCCCCGGCCGTCTGTTCGTTGTCCCCCGTCAGCATCACCACTTTCAGTCCCATTCGGTGCAGTTCCGCAATGGCTGCTGGAGTGCTTTCCTTTATCGGATCGGCCACGGCAAGCGCTCCAATGGCTTCTCCATCTCGCGCGACGAACACGACCGTTTGTCCTTCGTTCTGCAACGTTCTCCCCTGCTCAAGCAATGATTCCAGTCCACGCACACCTTTCCCGGTGAGCAGTTCAGGTTTTCCAATCAACACGCTTCGCCCTTGAATCCGGCCCGTTACTCCGCCGCCGGTAATGGAATCGAATGTTTCGGGTTGCTCCAAGGACTGGCGATGCTCTTTTGCCGCCTGAACGATGGCTGCTGCCAACGGATGTTCACTCTGTTGTTCCAATGATGCTGCGAGTTTTAAGACTTCCTGCTCGTCAATCCCGGGCCGGGTAATGATCCGCGTCAACTTTGGCTTTCCTTCAGTGAGCGTGCCGGTTTTGTCCACTACGATGGTGTCCACCTTCTCTAAAACCTCCAAGGCTTCAGCGTTTTTTACCAGCACGCCCTCGTGAGCGCCACGGCCTACGCCGACCATGATCGACATAGGAGTCGCGAGACCAAGCGCACAAGGGCAGGCAATAATCAGCACTGCCACCGCCGCCACCAGGGCATGAGCCAGCTTCGGCTGCGGCCCCAGCCACATCCACAAGCCAAACGCAACGACTGAAATCACCACCACAATGGGAACGAAATAGCTGGAGACTGTGTCAGCCAGTCGTTGTATTGGCGCGCGGGTGCGCTGGGCATCCGCCACCATCTGCACTATTTGTGAGAGCATCGTTTCTTTGCCCACCTTCTCCGCTCGCATCAAAAACGAACCGGTCTGGTTGAGGGTTGCCCCTGTCACCTCATCTCCCGCAGCTTTCCCGACTGGCATTGACTCACCGGTGATCATTGATTCATCCACGTTGCTCTGGCCTTCGACGACGGTTCCATCCACCGGCACCTTTTCGCCCGGACGCACGCGCAGGAGATCGCCATGCTTAACCTCAGCAACCGGGATTTCGGTTTCCTCGCCATCCCGCACCACTCTGGCGGTCTTCGCTGCCTGTTTTAAAAGGGCTTTGATCGCCTGTCCGGTGCGGCTGCGCGCCTTGGCTTCCAACATCTGTCCCAGTAACACGAGTACAGTGATTATGGCTGCGGCTTCAAAATAGAGAGGAACACCACCACCATGCCGATAGGAATGTGGAAAAATACCGGGAAACAATAATCCCACCACGCTAAACAGGTAGGCCGTGCCAACTCCCATGCCAATCAGGGTAAACATGTTCAAATTCCACGTAACTACGGAGTGCCATCCTCGCTGCAGCAAGAGCCAACCGGCCCAAAGTACGACCGGGGTCGTCAGGACGAATTGAAGCCATTGGTTTACTTTTAGAGGAATCCACTGGTTGATCGGCAACCCAATCATATCTCCCATCGCCAGGATGAGGACCGGAAAACCAAGCAACAATCCAATCCAGAACCGGCGTGACATATCTCTGGCTTCGGCACTTACTTCCTCAGCCTCACTGACAATCTCCTTCGGCTCCAAAGCCATCCCGCATTTGGGGCAATTCCCGGGATGCTCCTCCTGCACTTCCGGGTGCATGGGGCAGGTGTAAATCGTTTTGGAAGCCGTGATGGCCGAAGCGACCGGTTCCATTGCCATGCCGCATTTCGGACAATTTCCCGGCTTGTCCGATTCCACGCCTGGGCACATGGGGCAATAATATTTTGCCGTGGCTGAAGGTGTCACTGCCTTTGCATCATGATCGCCATGGCAACAATCACCTGATGTTTCCTGCGAAACCTCCGCCTTGCCACCACAGCAACCGCGTGACACTGGTGGAGCTGTTCGCCCCAGAAACGCCTGTCGGCAGTGAGTGCTGCAAAAATAGAAAGTCTTGCCCTCACGCTCGACCTTGAGATTCGTCTGCGTATCCACCGCCATTCCACAAATGGGATCGATGGCTGTGCTCATTTTAAGAACCTTGAAAGGGTGGTCTGGACTTCTGCCAAAAGCTGCGCCTGGTTCATCGGCCTGGCGCATTTATGCTCACTGAGGCTGCCGTGGCCCAGCACACATGATTCGATATGGTTGGTAAGTAACTCGACGCCCAAGGCATCCAGCGCGGAGCGAATCGCCGCTATCTGCGTGAGGATATCCACACAATAGCGATCTTCTCGACCATCCGCTGGACCGCCCCGATTTGCCCCGCAACACGGTTAATCCTGGACTTAACTTTAGCGTGCGCCTTTGCATTCATAATGTAAGATACCATATACCCCCGTAGGGTATCTGTCAATCCACTGCGCCCTTGAGCAGAGTCTTCTTTTCCTTGAGCCTGCCGAACGTTAAAAAGACGGCACAGTGAGACTGTGCCGCCATCATCAATCTTGCTTCCGGACAACCGTCCCCGCGCCTCAATGCGCATGCGCGAGTCTTTGCGACCGCGGTGCTGCTTTTTTCTCCTCGTGCTTCTGAGCGGTTCGCTTGTGCATGCCGGGATGCAGAATCACCTTGGTCCACCCCTTGTCCCGGGCGTCGAAGTGTTTATAACCGTCCGCCGCTTCGTCCAAAGCCAGTTCGTGCGAAACAATCCACGACGGCTTCGCCCGCTCCTGATGAATGAGATCGCGCAGATAACGGTTGTATGCTTTCACGTTCGCCTGGCCGGTTCCCATGTGCAATCCCTTCTCGAAGAACTTTCCAAAATCAAAGGCTATCTTTCCATGCTTTGCCAGTTCATCAGCCGCGCCCGGATCTTCCGGCATAAACACCCCCACTACGCCAATTCCGCCAGTAGGCCGCACGGATTTCACCAGGTCATTCATCGTCATGTTTGGCACCTCATGCCCCGCCGGATCATGACATTGATAACCCACACACTCGCAACCCCGATCCGCACCCTCGCCATTCGTCAATTCCATGATCTTTTCAACATGCTCTTCCTTCGAATCATCAATCGGAATTGCGCAAATCTTTTCGGCCAGCCGCAACCGGTCGGGATGACGATCCACGATCATGACCTTGCTCGCGCCCTTGATCATCGCCGAATGCGCCGCCATCAAGCCAACCGGTCCGCATCCATAAATCACCACAGATTCGCCCGGCTGCAGCCCCGCAAGTTCCGTGGCATGCCAACCGGTCGGAAAAATGTCCGACAACATGACGTAATCCGCCTCCTTGTCCCGGGCATCCTCGGGCAGCTTCAGACAATTGAAATCAGCATACGGCACCCGTAAATATTCAGCCTGACCTCCGTTATAAGGCCCCATTCCCGCATAACCATAAGCCGCGCCAGCAGTGCCAGGATTCGCCGTCAGGCAGAACCCGGTGAGTCCGCGCTCACAGTTTTTGCAATGTCCGCAGCTGATGTTGAACGGCAGGCAAACCATGTCACCCATCTTGATTTTCTCCACGGCCTTCCCCACCTCAACCACCTCCCCAAGATTTTCATGGCCAAGAACCTTGCCTACCTCGACATTCGTGCGGCCTTCATACATGTGCAGGTCAGAACCGCAGATATTCGTGCTGGTGATCTTGACCAACACATCCGTGGGCTTTTCGATTTTCGCTTCTGGGACTTCCTTGATTTGGACATCTCTCGGTCCGTTATAAACAAGCGCTTTCATTTTTTCTCCTGGTTCAGTGTTCAACTTTCATTGAGGACTGCTGGCGCACCAATTCGGTGCCGGGGGATTTGAACCGATCTGGGATTTACTGCCTTGATCAGATCGCACACACCCTGCATTTGCA
>NZ_ABOX02000055.1 GCF_000172555.1 Pedosphaera parvula Ellin514 | reverse complement strand
GCGCCAATTTCGCACTCGAAAACCTCGCCTTCATCCCCAACTCCAAACTCCACATCCCCTCAAACCTCGGCCAAAACGAATGTACCTTCACACCTTCTCTTCGATTGCCATTTGTATTCATGGTTGTTGTCTTCTGGTCATGGATTCATGATCGCCTCAACAATGCAACAGGGGGTTGGACGTACACTGTCCAACCCCCATTTCCAACTTCGTTAAGCAACTCCGCTCCCTCATAGCGCCAGTCCGCACACGCGGCGAATGATTCCCATCCGCCGCGTCAGCATCGTGGGTAGGGCGATCCACTCCGCTGGGCGCCGCACTGACCTAGCCAAGGAATCTTAATCGCTCCTCCGCTCCGAATCGCGTACGCGACCACCGACGCCTGACAACGCGCGAGCAATCGTTTAAATGGTGGAATGACGCTCCGCCGGAATTCTAAGCTCGTCGGTGATTCAACTCAGCCCGTCGAGCCTATCCGCGGACGCGACCCACCGGCTTTAATCAAACCCACGCCGCCCCGTAGCGTATGACCAAAGATCGAATCCGCTGCACCAACCAACGTTTATTGGTGGAATTATCGTTTTTTTCTCGCCACCTCCTCTTAAGGCCCGTATGGGCCGGCACGTTTATAGAAAAGAATCCAAAAAAGAATCCCCGCTTCGGCCCGCGATTTTAAATAACTCATTACACACAACCCGAAGCGGAACACATGGGCGCATCCTCCAACTATTGCCACACTCCTCAGCCCACCCGATCAGTAAACACCCGTCCTCACCACACCGTCCCATCCGTCCCATTCTCCTGAAAAACTGCAAACTAAAAACCTGAGATGTAACCGTTTTCTTCTCGCTTGCGTGCTGGTTCCATATTAAATCAATCGCCATTGTGAAGAGACGGAGAGCCATCATCATCCTATCGTTAATCATTCTCTCCGCCACCATTGCCTGGATGGCCTTAAAACCTTCCGATCCTCTCTACAATGGAAAACGACTGAGCCACTGGATGGAAGGTTATTACGTTGGCACGGGTGCAGAGGGGCCGTCTTACGAAGACACACAAAACGCACTCGTTGCGCTAGGGACGAATTCCATTCCCACGCTTGTCCAGATGCTTCGCGAAGAAGACTCTCCCATCAAAATCAAATTAGTTGCCCTTTCAAAAAAATATAATTTTTCAAACCTTCACCTGGTCCGTGCTCAGGTTAAGCATGCGGCTGCCGTAAGAGGTTTTCACACACTCGGCGTGCAGGCTCAATGTGCCGCTCCAGCCCTCATCGCGTCACTTCAGGACGACCTGTCCATTGACTCGAGAGTGCAAACGCTGAACGCGCTGGCATTGCTTGGCCCTTCAGCCAGTGGGGCCATTCCCCTCCTGGTCCGGGACTCCAGCCACACCAACGAACACATCCGTGCAAGTGCCATCATGGCCCTTGGATTCATTCACGCCGAACCCGAAGCCAGCATACCGCTGCTCATCAAAGCATTAACAGATAACAGTGTTGGAGTTCGTATCTTGGCTGCCCAGAGTCTCGGATATTACGGAAGCGCCGCTCAGTCCGCCGTTCCCGCTTTGATTCTGGCTCTTCAGGATCGATTCACTAGGGAAGCAGCCGACAGGTCGCTGGATAAAATCGATCCCGAAGAAGCTTTCCTGGCCCGGATGAAAATGAAACCACGCCATGTCAAAAGCAAAAACCATCCAAAATAAACTACATTTCACTACGCTTGTAATCATATCCTCTCAGGCATCAAGGCTACAATTCTCACATCGGAAGAATTCAGCATGAACAGATTGCACCAATTAATTCTGAAACAATTTTTTATTTAGCCCTGCTCACCCTGCCACTCTCGCAACCAATCTCCCAAATTTTTCCCACGCACGCGGCTCACGATCCAACCCACCCCACGACCATCCCTAATCGCGTAGTAATCGACGTAAGGAGATTCATTTCTCCCTTCAAAATGCAACCCGCGTACGCGGCCCACCGATTTGCCACAACCCACGCCAGCCAACCAGTCCCAAAGGGACGACCGTTATTAGCCAGGGCGCGTGAGCCCCTGGAACCTGCAACGTAGTAAAACAAGCCCCGAAGCGGGCGACAGTTCAACAACCATCGCCTCTTCCTCCCCAACCCTGAAAGTTGTTGGATAATTCCCCCTAGCCGGACATTACTGATTTTATCACTACAATTGCAGCAGGAAGAACCCAACCAAACACTAAATCTTCATTTCCGCTGTGCTACAACTTCAGGAGCGATTTGGAGTAGTGCAGAGCATGCTGCGGGGGTTATGTTCGTCGTTCTCAAGAGCGCAGGAACTGCATTTGTCGCCAGAGGACCGTAACGACCCAGTGCAATGGCAGCATTCTGGCGAGCAAGTGCATATGGATCATCTAGTGCTTCAATTAATCCGGGTATGACGAGGTCGGGATTTCCATAAATGCGGCTCAGCGCCCAAAGCGAATTGTTCCGGACCTCGAAATTGGTATCCTTGGCAGTGACAAGCAGCGCAGGCGCTGCCAGTCTGGCTTCACCCCCAATCAATCCCAAGACGGTTGCAGCATTCATTCGCACCTCAGGCAGGCTGTCATTCGTCAATAGAAGGCAAAGTTGCGGCACCTGCGGTTCGGCTGTGTATCCGAGCGCAGAGTACCCTACCAATGCTTGTCTCCTCATTGCGCTATCCGTTTCGAAATGGAATTTAATCACTTTTTGTCGGGCGCTCCAATGCATTGCCAGCTTCTTTGCTTGAGAATCGCGTGCAGTGATCATTTTAAACAGCACCGGAAGGGCATTGGTACCAATGTGACGAATCGCCTCTTCCGCCAGCGGCGGGGGCGTTCCGGGCTTAAAGCCTTTCTCATATTGCTCAAGCCAATAACTTAGCCGCTTTCCCTGATAAACAGGCTCACGCGAGCGAACCCATGCCCATGTGATGCCACCTAGCGCAAGCAAAGCCACAGCCAGTGTGATGATTCTCAATTTATTCGCCATGCCGATTCTAAAAATCTCTTCGAGAATGGGGACGAGGAAAAGAATAATGTGCGGTCGACAGGATTACCATGTCCCTTTAAGTAATGGATTGCCAGCCCAACAATCCTCTCACATGAATAGATTTTTTACATTGAGCGTCATAATGAGGCGAAGAAGGTGTTCTAAAACGATGAAGAATAAACTGGTTCAAACTACCGCTGTCATTTAATACTCCAAGAAATCAAAGCCACAATAACTCCATATCGAAGAGGCCCTATGATTAGATCGCATCAATCGATTCTCAAACTGGTCTTTTGTTTGACGTCCCTCTTTCTAACAGCGTCCTCAGCAGATGCTCAAGTTCCAGGCCCGCGCTTCGAAATGACAGGAACCTTGAGCCTGACCAACTACTCACGCGACGGTAAGGTCCTAACCAACTACCAGGGCACCTTCGAATTGATCCGCTATGATCAGGCATGGTTGATTACAACGAAATACCTTTCGCCGGGCGCAGTTGAAGAGTGCGTCTTCGACGGAACGAATCTTTATTGTCTGCTCCGGAACGCGCCCGCGCTAACGAATTTCGGCAGGGTGAGTTTGCCACCACCTCCTGCTGGGATAGTAACCGCAACCATCTCCGACCAAATGCAGCCTGGAGCCGCAGGTTTCTTTCCGCGCACGGTCTGGCTCGGAGCTGTGGCTGGAGACTTGGGGACCGATCGATGGAAGAAACCCGTGATTCTACCCTGGTCAGTCAGCTTGCCGGGCGGCGTTCAATATTTCGGCGCACATCCTGAAGAGAAGGAAATGCCGCTAGCCAATATGGAATTCAAAGTGATTAAGGAAAGCAGGGAGAGCCGGGTGGGCTCCACTGTCTTGAGTGTTCCGGGGATGCAATTTGAGCTTCCTCTGGGAATGAAAGTGGGCCGCTTGGAAGCATTAACCTGGACCAATATCGGAACGATGACGGTGCCGACAAGCTGGCTTGTTACGCGATTAAGTCCAGGCAGCTCGGAAGTAATTCAAGAGCGTTATTTGGGGCAGGGAAAGATCGTGAGTCTCGATCCGAGTCCCATCAAAGCCCCTGCATCCGGAGAGGTCATTGGTGTCACGGATTTGAGGATCAAGGTAAAAGACATCATCATTCCAGTCGGTTACATGCTCACGAACCAACCTTGGCCGCCGAAAGACGATCCTCATTTGACGGAACAGGCAAAAGGAAAAGCACCCAATTATCTCGACGAGGTAAGGAACTTTTCAAAGGCAATGCAAACTTCAGGGAATGCAGGCCAGAGCAAATGATCCAAGGTGTCATAAGTAAAAGCTGAGTATGTCCGAAACGCCGAATCAGAACTGGAACGATTCCTCACGGCGTTGCTCAAAACATGTCTCCGCCAGCACCCAGAAATAAGCGTTTAATGCCATCCTTTTCTACTATAGGGGGTGCAGGAATCATGAAGCGGAGAATGCGAAAGGTGCGACTTGTGTCAATACTTTAGTCTGCCTATTGGCCTGACCCCTTCATGGAATGACTTCCGAGCTCGTAGCATGGTAATACTTGCTATCGTGAAACAACTCTCGACGTAACTTCAGGTTGATGGCCTTGCCCCACCGAGAAGCCTCCCGGTTCCAACGCAATTGTAAACGCCAAGTCGCATTGGTTGGCACGCCAGTCGGCCATGGCACGGCATATAAACAACTGTAACCAGGTGTCCAAACTGAACCCCCAACGCCGCTGACTTGAAACGGCTCCCACCCTCGCTCAGTTTTTTGTTCACCTGCGATTGTTTCAAAAGCAATAAAGCGATTTGACCCCACGTTGCCGACTCGAAATAAAGCGCACAGGCCGGTCGCCCCCGTCGGCGGGATAATGACCCGAATAGGTCTAAATGTACCCGTTGGATTATTGGTAAATCCCACAAATACCACCGACAGGTCATTTGGCAAACGTGTGCTTGCCTGAATTGCTTTGAAGCCGAGCACTACCAATAAGCTCACGAACCCCAACACAAACGGTAATTTCCATTTTCGTCCTGTCCTTGCCGTTTCCATCCTCATCCTATCTAAGGCATTGTTATTCTTTTACTTCGTCGCCTTCTTACAAGAAATCGCGCTGCAACCGGGTAGAAATATTGCGATGAAACTCGTGTTGTGCATAGACATCTAAAATTCAATGTGCGACGCGTGCTGCGATATTTCCAATGTACGAACAATACAAACTGGAACGATTCCCCACGGCGCTTGCTCTAAACCATGTCTACACCAGCACCCAAAATCAAGCGTTTAATGCCATCCTTTTCTTCTGTAAGAGGTGCAGGTATCATGAAGCAGAGAATGCGAAGGGTGCGACTTGTGTCAATACTTTGGTTTTACTCCTTCATGCGAAACCCAATCGCCTTAATCCTCTCCCCAAGGACAGGGTCGTATTTCTGCGTGTTCAGGGTTGATTGACTCTGTCGCGCATGACAACGATAAAAATACTAATGCCTTAATCGGAGCAGCATGAACACAACTTTTGCAACTGGTACTACGTAGTTCGGGGGACGGAGTGCGAGCGGAATTACGCGGGGGATTAGCAAGAATAGAGACATCGCTGCCTTGCGTGCTTCACCCTTGCGTCGTCATCCAATCACGATGGTGCCGGTGATGTTCAGTTTTTATTTTGATGATATTGATTGCTTTAGCGGTAGCTCGGTTATCAATTGACTGATCCCCTGTCGCGTGCATCTTCTTGGCACCCTTTAATTAGATATGAATGGAAACCTAATCAAGCGTTTGTTGCCGTCCATACACCGCTTGCTCACTCTGCTATTGCTGGCCAGCGGTGGCACGGTTTGCGCCGCGGATGGTTACGAAGCACTGGGCTATCTCACGTACACTCGGTTCGATACTTTGGGCAAAACAACTTACAAAAAGGTAATGATGTTTGAGGTGGAAGTTGCCGCTAATAAATGGCGTATCCGCACCGAACCAGTGATTCAGGGCCAGGGTGGCATTGGGTATTATGAAGCAGCTTACACGACGAATGACTCTGTTTTCAAATTGACTGTGTTGGAATCGGCTTACCGTAGCTCAGAATCTCCATTTGGAAGTTTACAGGCTGAACTGAAAAAAGCGAAAAGAGAGGATGTCTACTTTACGAATACCTCCCGCATCGAGGTTTACTCCAGCTCGAATTCGTCCCTGATCCATGGTAGGAGCACAAATGCTCCGGTAGGAATGGAAGCTGCGAACCACATTCATAATGTCGCGGTTGCAGTTGAGGCAAAAGGAAAGTTCCCGCCAGTTGATTCGTCCTATGTCGCCACTCTCTGGTTTGCTTTTACGCCTCCAAACGGACAGATGGATGGAACCAATAAAATGTTGCTTCAGATTTGGGATGATGGAAATCCGCAAAAAACCCGTTTTAGGCGGGCCAGTTGGAAGCAGCTTACTGAATATCCCAACCTGGTTTCCGATGCAGTGTATGGCTGGGCCGGCAAGCAACTTCTTCCCGATGGTTATCTCGACGACCTCAAAAAATCAGGCTGGATTAAGCCGGAGTCAATCGCAGCGCATTACGAGGTAAATGGCGTGACCAATGTAGATGGTTTAACGCTGCCTCTTAATTTCAAACTGACCCGTTTTAACTCAAAACGGTTAGGAAGTGAAACGCCGAAAATAGAGACAACGATTGAGGCTTCGGTCGTCAAGGCCGGACGCTTTTCTTCAGGGAGGTCACTGGATGTCCATATCCCTGGTAAAACCGTTGTGAGTGATTATCGCCTTTCGAGGCAAATGCTCGACTCAAATTCCCCACCTACCCAGCTTCTGAAAACAATCTCCTCGCCATCCAATGGAAAATCTGCGAATGATCGTTAATTAAACTTTATTAACAAACCCAAGGAAGTGTGAGAAGTTACAAAATCTTTCCGCCAGAAATTGTGATCGACATGATTCACTTGCGACCAAGGATTAGATGGAACGCCCTATCCTGGATGTGGGTTCTCATCATAGTTGCGCTCAATTTCGGATCAGTGCCAGCCACCATGGCAGAGGAAGCTGTGCCTCCTTTTGTTGCCGAGGCGAAAATTACGCGAAAGGTTGTCAGGCATGGCCAAACGACACCTTACTGGGAAACCGAAGGAAATGCCGTTTTTAGTTATAGCAATGGGTGGTGGCAGGCTGAACTCAATTACAAGAATCCAAAGGAACATAGCCCAGCTGCCGAGTACTTCAGGAAGGTTCCGGGTGGCGTAAGTAGCTACATAATGTTTACCAGCAAATCCAAAACAGAAGCTGTTGTCTGTCCACTTGCATTTCCTACAGCTGGCAATACTGAACTGTTTGCGTTCTGGTTGAGTATCTGTCCGAAGCCGGAATTGCCATTGATTGACGGCAAGCGAATTCGCAGATTTCCTCTTATCCCAAACTGTAGGGACAGCCTAGATATTTTCAACCATCCTCAGAACGAAGGGTATTACACGGCCAGCTATCTCAAACCGGGAAGTGCTTTTCTTTCGAATTTAAACATCACGAATAATGGGGTGACTCTCGATATCGAAGTTGCAGCTAATGGGGAGGTTGAGACCAAGATTATTCGGCATGGTGCTCCGTTTGATAAAGGATTTAACGAACTGAGTTATCAATTACTTGAAACGACTAACCTAAACGGAATTGTATTTCCAGCACGGGCGGTTTTAAAGCTCATGACCCCCAATTGGAAAGGCAAAGATCGTGAGGACTTACACGTGGCTCAAGTGGTCGAACTAACAGTCACGCGGATATCCACTCTCCCTGAGGGCGGTGCACCAACACAAAGCTCGGCACCTGGCCAGACCAACGCGATCCCGGAGGAACAGAAAAATAAGGCACTGTCCCCACAGATTAAAAAATAGGCTTGTTTTTATTGGCATGGAGAGCTCGCACGGGCGATTGACCTAGTACCACCTTCTGGGTACGGTAGCACCGCGACCGAAACTTTCACTGGCTGCAATGAGGGAAAAGCCTCTGAAATGCCAGCGGAGCGGGGTGAGGTTGGACGCAACCAATTCCCCGCCCGTCGCGCCCCACCAGGGGAAGGTTCACAATTTCGGCCCATCACCCTGTCTCATCGTCCAGGAGCCATGCGAGTGCCTCAGCCTCGGAAGTGAACGCTTTGCCACAAAGCCCGGCGTTGAAGGCGACACTGTCTCCAAAGTTTGTCAGATCAATCACCTCTCGTCTGGCAAACAACGCCGCCTTTACAAATCCCCTGGCCTGTGATGCCCACTCGCGCGTGGCATCATACCGTTGCATGATGGTGGGTTGGTATATGCCAGTGAGCCCGCTTGTGTTCACCAGCAATCTGGGTATTTTATGATCATACGCATAGGCAACCGCTTGGGAAATCAACCTCACCACCTCCGACAGGCAGGGTGCACCGATGGGCTTAAAACATGCGTAACCCTCAAGCAATTCAAAGTGTTCCGGCGGTTTTGAGATAGCGGTATTCATGCTTCCCACCTTTAAATAAACTAATCCCATTGCACCCAACAACAAGTCCCACCACCAGTTATAACCTCTTCGCGCGAACCATGGAAACCGCTAAGATTCCCCCCAAATAACCCTCAGTGCTCCCCCCAGCGCCGCGTCACCTCCGACTTCGAACACATGGCAAGACCTATTTGCCGCCCCCCCCATGCCACCTTCCCTCCACCACGCTCTATCCCCAAGTCCCAAAGGGACGCCAGTCATTAGCCAGGGCGCGTAAGCCCCTGGAACCTGCACCAAAAAATGAATCCAGCCCCGAAGCGGGCGACCGTTCGACCACCATCGCCGCACTTCCCACTTCAGAGACACTTACGCAGCAACGACTCCCCATCACGGACCGTGCAACCGATAAAACATCGCACTCCCCGCCGCAGGCACCGTGTAGCCATTCGTCGTCACACCCGATACCGCCGTCCAATTTGGACCATTCACAGTCGGGCTTTGCTCCAGATGATAACCCACCAACCCCGCTGGCCAGCCCAGGTTGAGATTGCTTCCACTACGCATAACTGTGATATGTGGCGCCGCCATGAGTGACTTGAGGCTGTAGCCAAAACTGCCGGAACGATAAATCAAGGCGATTTCATCATCCGTCAGCGCACGGTTCCAAAGAGCGAAATCATCAAACTTGCCGGACCAATATCCAGGAGTGAGTTGAGAGATAGAGCCAGGATCATCCGATGGTTTCGCCCCGATACCGAGCGATTGAATATTATTATTCAGCAGCGTATTGACATCCAAAAGGTGTCTATCTTTAAGCACCCCGTTGTGGTAGAGAGCAATCAAATTCGTCTCGATGATAAATGCAAAATGCTGCCATGATCCCATGGGCATAACCGGGTCCCGCACATAGGTTGGACTATCCCCCGAGTAAAGGCTGACATACCCCTGCCCCTCAAGCATTCCCAGATGGAATTGTCCTGCCTGGTTGTCACCCCAATTCTTGACAATCGTTGCCCAGGTAGGCGGATACTCCGCCCAAACCCAGCCTGAAAAAGTCAGCGCAGTTGTAGCCTTCGGATAATTGGTAACAATGGCACATTCGGTCCCATCTAATTCCAATCCACCACCAAGAATGCCCGGGGTCCATGTTGGATTCGGACGGGTGGTAATTATCGTGGCATCATTCGTGGAACCGCTGGCATCATGTAAAACGAAACCATTCGTTTCATCGAAAGGCCAGTAGGCAACCAGTTTGTCGCTAAAGGCCGGATATGAACCGGCGCTGTAAAGATTCGTGCCATAGTACTGGCCATAGGCCACATCCAGGGAATTACTCGCACAGAACCTGACCTGGTAAGTTCCACCAATGATCAAATTTGAAACAGACAAATCCAAGGGCATGGTATCCGAATAGGCAGGAATCACCACCGGCGCGCTCGTCGTGCCTACCCCGTTTACATACCATTCAAACCACCCCTTTGCCGGGAGAACACCGGAATCGACTGTCCCGTGCCACACCGCCGTATCATAAGTGACTTGTGACGGAGGAAGCGTAACGACGACAGGCGCTCCGAATGGCAGGGAGAAATTTGTACCCACCGCCACACCAAATGCGTTGCTGACAACAATGTGATAACCGTATCTCCCGCCCACCTGCAATCCATTGAGGACATTGGTAATATTCACATTGTTGGTGCCGCTCACCAGCACTGGCGGCGTGGCATAGCCGGCGTACGGAGAAATCGATTCCCATTCGAACCACGCCAGTGAATTCAACCCGCCTGGATTGATCATTCCGCTCACAACCGCACTGCTTGTGTTCGTGATCGTTGGCGGAAGCGTCACCGCCAGCAAATTGGCGTATGCCATTGTGCCCAGCTTCGATCCCGCCGCCTGGTACAGGTTCATCACTTCGTTGCTGCCCAGCGGACGGGTCCAAATGGCCATTTCATCCAGCCTGCCGCGCCAAAAACTGCTGGGATCAGGAGCGGTGCCCGCGTCGTTAAGCTTCGCGCCCATGGTAAGCAGCGTCACCGGCGAAGGAGTGCGTAGCGTGCCGTCGTAATTCGTCGCGGCCACCTGAACTCCATTGCGATACAATCGGAGCATTGTCCCATCGGCTACAAACGCCACATGCTGCCAGGAGTTGGTCGGAAACTGTGCCGGCTCGCTCAAACCGACTTGCGTCCCATCTTGTTGTTGAATGTAGAGGTTCAACCGGCCAGTGGGATCTTCCAGCCCGAAGTGAAATTGCCCGGCCAGGGTCGATCCCCAATTCTTCATGATCGTAGCCCAGGCACCACGACTGTCTGCCCACGCCCAGGCCGCGCCCGAGAGCGTGCCATTGGTGGACAAGGGAGAAGTCGGCACATACACGTAAGCATTGGTGCCATTAAAGGAGAGCGCATTGCTCAGCACTCCACTCACCCAGGCGTTGCTCGAACTGTTCCGCAGGGTTCCGCTAAAAGTCAGGAACACATCATTGACGTTCGTGTTGGCTCCGGGAGTATTGAAATCCCAGTACGCGACCAATCCGCTCGAGACCGGCGAGTGCTGCACCAGCTCATAAACCGTGTCACCTAGGGTCGCGGCTCTGTTACCAGCAAAAGTGTTGCCCGTCATGGCGAGCTGTCCACCGACGTTAAAAATTGCGCCACCAAGGCCCTGTCCGGGCTGGCCATCTCCTCCACCGCCCCCTCCTCCCATTCCATTCGTTGCTGAATTGCCGTAGAACGTACAGGACGTCACCCTTGCCGAGCCGGTCAGGACACAAATGGCACCACCGCCACCCGCACCACCACCACCGCCTCCAGGATAGGATCCATCATTTCCATGACCGTTGCCTGCAAATGTGCCGCCAGCACCGCCGTCTGAAAAAGGATAGCTGGCCGGATAGTTCCTGCCGCCGCCGCCACCGCCGCCACCGCCGAAAGCACCGGCGCCGCCAACTGGGAAACCCATGGTCCAACTCCCTTCGCCACTGCCTCCCGCCCCCGTTACAATCCCAGGTGTGGCCGGTAAATCAAAGTTACCTGTTGGTGCCACGCCACCTTGCGGAGAACCACCTGTGCCGCCAGGATAAGGTATCGTATAACTCGCGACGACACCTCCATGTCCGCCATCACCGCCACGTGCCTGGTTGTTCAGAAACGTGCAGCCTTGTGCAACAGTAACGCCGGCTTCATTATGAATGGCACCACCGAAACCTCCGCCTCCACCCCCGCCTCCACCCCAGTTACCGGAGGTAACACCTCCGCCATTTCCGCCCGCCGCAATATTCCCTGAAAAGACACAATTCGTGACCCGCAAAGAGCCCGCGTTGTAAATGGCGCCACCAGTTCGCATGATACCAGAGACACAATTGGTCAGCAGGGTTCCATTCACAATCGTCAACCCCCGATTGCAAATCGCGCCGCCTTTCACACCCGAGAACGTGCTGTTCGCCACCGTCAATGTGCCGCTCGCCGCGACTTCGATCGCACCGCCAGTCGCAAAAGCATTGGTGAACAGGCTGTTGGTTACTACCAACGAACCCGCATTGTAAATCATGGACCCTTCACCGACACGCACCGCCCCACCATCATGCGCCGTGAAACCATTCAACACTGTCGTCCCAAAGTTGCAGAGAAATCCATTGGTTAATCCCAGGGTGCCACAGCCCGTCAATACCAGTGTTTGTCCCGGTGGCACTTCGAACATGCCGTTCGTCGCGGATGCTTTCAGCGCGCCAAAAACACAGTTCGTCAGCCGCAGTGTCCCCGTCACATAAATCGCTGCACCCACACCCGACGATGAAGGCCCGAAATTAGCCAGTGTGCAATTGGTCATATTGATCGTCCCGGCGCTGTTGAAAATGCCGTTCGCGTCTGCCAATGTCATCCCGCTGAGCATGAGCGAACCATTAGTGGCCACCGTAAACAGATTGCTGCTCACCCCCAGGGCATTCGTACCACTCAGTTGCAGCAAACCCGCACCCGGTCCTTGAATCGTTATCTGGCCTTGGATGGCTGGATTAAACGACGGTGGACAATGAATCGTGCCAGCAGCAGTAATCTGGATAGTTCCGCTGCCGCATTGGTTCAAAGTATTGATCGCCTCGCTAAGAGACCCAGGACCTTCACTCGCCGTCGTGTCCACGATCAAAGTCTGTCCGCCGGCACAACTTGGCGATGTCCACGCCTTTTGTCCTGCGAGTACGAACGTGTTTCCACCACTGCCTTCTTCATATTGAATGCGAATGCGGTAATTACCGGGATTAACCACCGGAGTCATGCCGCTCCAAATTTCTCCCGACATTGGAACACCCCAGTGATTGGTCACCAGTTCCGGTGCCGCGCTTCCGAACGATCCATCTTTGTTCAAGTCGATCCAGAACCGCGAGCCATCGTCACTGCGCGAAGCAAATGTCATCGGCGTCGTGACCTGAATCCACCCGTCCCATTGCACCGAGAAATTTTCCCAATCGGTATTGGTGGTTCCTCCCGTGAGATGGAGTGTCGTGCGATCACCCCAGCCGCTGTCGAAGAACCCCGGATACGCGTCAATCCGCGTTCCAGCGATGGTCTGCGACGTGCGCCAGTCAGTTTGCGCCGAAACGCTGCGCAGGCTGGTGTTCACGTAACTACCCACTAAACCGTTTGTCGTCAGATTGGCATCCGCATACACGGAAAAGGGTTCCACAGTAGTCAACAATCTCAGAACATTATCTCCTCCGCCTTCCACGTACTGGATGCGTATCGCATAAGTCCCCGGTTTCAACGTCGTTGCTGCGGAATCGGTTGCTGATTGACCAATGCCCCAATTGTTATTAATGAACTCCGGCCCACTGGTGGCAAAGACGCCATCATGGTTCAGATCAATCCACATCTGGCTGCAATCATCACTGCGCAGAACTACATCAACTGTCTGGTTCACCACGAGCACGCCATCCCATTGCACGGAAAAGTTATCCCAGTTCGTGGCATTTCCACCTGTAATGCCAACAGATGCACTATTGCCCCAGTCTGGAGTCCCAAAATCAAGGGTTTTATCCACGCGCCGCCCCGAAATAGTCTGATTCCCACGCCAATCCAACTGATTGGTCGCCATAAGGTTTCGACTGACGTAACTCCCCATCAATCCGTTCGTGCGCAGTGTGGCATCCGTGAAAAGTTGTAATGGATTGCTGTCGAGCTTCTCCACCTGTACATCCACATAAGCATTCGCTCCGGTTCCACCAAGAGCAACCGTGTGAAGACGAAATGTTCCCGAAGGATCTTCCCACCACTGACCAACCCCCAGCGGAGAGTCCTCTAAATCTTTCACCACCACGTTGTTGCTCACAACGGGCAGAGGAACGGTATCGATAAGGTATTGAGACGGGCCGCCACGAGATAGATCATCCCCTGTCACGAGGCACAACCCAGACGTATCAGGCGCACTCGCGTAGCGCTCGCGAAAACCACCAAAGATCTCCACACCATTTGCCGTCAGACGCAATGCCATTGGCTTCCCCAGTGCACGCGTTTCCAGATGATCAAAGCAATAGATGCGATAGACACCATTGGTGGTCGCATCCACCACCTGACCAGGCGGAATCCAATTGAGCATATATTTGGCTCGGGCATGAAAATGACTATTCGGAAACGGTGCGTGCGGCCCACTGCCTCCCATCATGTCATAAATGTCAGCATACTCCGCAGAACCAACCCACGAACCATTGGATCTCTTGGGGCTGAGCAACCAACTTGACGTAAAGTCCTGCATGGAATTTGCATGGCCCAGTCCGTAATTGTGACCGGTCTCATGTACAATCACATTGGTCGGCATGACGCCATTAAACCAGGCAAAATTTCCCCCGATCGCCGCAAACGCCCCTCCATAGGACAACGGATCTGGCGCGAGCAAATGAACCGTGTCGTAGTTGGTTGTCTGCAACCCTGCCGCAATGATGGCAGCCAACCCTTCCACAATCACAAGATTCCCCTGGCTATTGGCAGTGTAAGTGCTGTTCGTAAAATAATAGCTCGCCGGGATGGGGCAACTGCACCACCTGCGTCGCATAAGTCGGAATCAACCAGGTATTGCTGTACGACATCTCAAGGTAACAATTAGACGCAGACGCATAAAGATTGGTCAGCATCGTCAATGTGTAAGGATTGCTTGCTGGTGGCGTATAATCCACGCGTACCACCAGCACCTTCTTGGGCGTTGCTGACCAGGCGGGATTAAACGAAAGCGGCTTGATCGTCGTCGGATTACCACTGCTCTGTCCCGTCCCTCCCCACGCCGCAGTAGCATATACCCCCATCACGGCCTGCATCGTGTTAGGCCCAACCTGCGCCCTCGCTTGCTCCATTGCGCTCTCCACCTCATTCAACTCCTCCGTGCTCGCGAAAGTGAACACTTTCCCGCCCCACAGTATTGTAATCTTCCCACCGGAAATCTTCTTACCCGTCACCAACGATTCATCCGCCGGATTCCCCTCTGCAAACATCTTTCTCGCAGCTGCTGCATCAGCGTCATCCAACACCTGCAACACCTCATTCCGCAACACCACTTCTCCATCCAACGAAATCCCTTGCACCGGCAGACCGGTCTTGGATGGCACTCCCTCGAATAACCCAAAAACATTAACCTTGCCTTCACCCCGGACAAACTGCGTCGCCATCGTCGACTCCCGCTTCTCATCCGTCGACCGGCAATCAGATAAAACATCGTAATCTGCTATTTCGCTAAAAGGTTTCTCCACCTGCTCACGAATTGATTGCGGCAACGCCTCCCATTGATGCAACGAAACCGACTGTGCCAGAGCCTCACGCGGATTGTCGCGCATAAGTTGCTTCATCTCCTCCCGTCGTGCCTCCGCCAGCTTTTGGCCTATCGCTATTTTCTCCGGCGTCGCCGACCTCGCATCAAACACCGCAAGCCATGCCGCGAACTGTTGCGAAGCCCCGGGAGCGACGCTGCCGACCGCTTTTGAATCTCGCGTTGACGCCGACGGCTTCTGGACAGTCTGCTTTGGAGAGGACGTCGCTTGAGTCGTGGTGAGTGGTATAGGAACCTCGGTAACCGCATTGCTGGATGACGGCTTTCTCGTCAAGAATACGACTGTTACGCCCAAGATCGCACAAAGGACAACAACTAATTTTTTCATGAACCAAAATGATTACAACGAGAACTGGAACACCCAAAACTCACCGATGATTAATAAGCTTACGCATGAGATCAAGACTTTTTAAAAGTCTCGCGAATCATTGTTTACAATTCAACGAGGGGTGGGCATACATCGTCCAACCCTCAAAAATCTTTGCAGCATTTGAATCCCAATCTTCCTCATAAAACCAACCCGAAGGCCCTGTGAGCCGTAGCGCACTTCTTGCGCTTTAGAAAGGAAGAGTTCGCGTTCGCCCTTGACTAGCACACCCCCTTTAATTACAGAAAGTGCGGGTGCTGGCGTTTCCATGGCCAAGAACAGCCGCTGATTCGACGTTTGAATCAAACTCAAAAGACGTACGGCCGACGCAGACTCAACCATGAAACTAAAGCATCTCTTCTCTTGTCTTGCCCTCTGCCAACTTTTCTTCACCTCCTTGTCAGCCTCGGCCCAGGGAACCGCGTTTAGCTATCAAGGCCATTTGCAAAATAATGGCGTTCCCGCTAATGGCAGTTTTGATCTGACGTTTACCTTGTTTGACGCCAGCATCAACGGCAACACCGTTGCCGGGCCAATCACGAACAGCGCCACTGCCGTTAGTAACGGCCTATTCACCGCGACGCTCGATTTCGGCGCAGGTGTTTTCACCGGCAGCAATTACTGGCTGCAAATCGGCGCGCGCACCAATGGCAACGTAAATCCTTATGTCATGCTGGCTCCGCTTCAGCCGGTGACGCCAGCCCCTTACGCGATCTTCGCTCCCAATGCAGGCACGGCCCAGACTGCGGCCAGCGCCGATTCGATTGCTGCGACGAACATTAGCGGCACGATTGCTCTGGCGCAATTGCCGCCAACGGTGGTGACCAACAATGCGACCGGAATGAATTTGACCGGCACGTTTAGCGGCGATGGTGCCGGCGTGACCAATATCAATCTGGCGAGCGTTAATTCCAGCGGCACCATCGCCGCGACCGCTCTCCCCTCGGGAAACTTCGTGCGCTCCGCTTTTCTGGGCACAGGCCTTGGTCCGAATTCGGTCGTGGCAGCCGATGTCAATGGCGACGGCAAGCTGGATTTGATCTGCGCAAATAACGGCCCTAACAATCAAAATGGCAACCTGACAGTGCTGACCAATGACGGCGCGGGGAATTTTGCCCTTTCGGCTTCGCTGGGCGTGGGAGTCGCTCCGACTTCAGTCGCGGCAGCGGATGTCAATGGCGACGGCAAGGTGGATTTGATCAGTGCGAATCAAAATGACAGTACCCTCACCGTGCTTACTAATACCGGTACCGGGCAATTTATCTTTTCGGCTTTGCTGAGCGTGGGCAGTTTTCCGCATTGCGTTATCGCGACGGATATAAACGGTGACAGCAAGGTGGATTTGATCAGTGCAAATTCTGGTGGCAACTCCCTCACTGTGCTGACCAATGACGGCAGCGGGCATTTTGCCGTCTCCGCTTCGCCAGGCGCGGGCAGCGGAACGTTTGGCGTTACGGCGGCAGATGTCAACGGTGATGGCAAGGCGGATTTGATCAGTGCGAATTTTAGTGGCAACTCCCTCACCGTGCTGACCAATGACGGCACGGGGCATTTTGTCCTTTCCGCTTCGCCGGGCGTGGGCTTTGGTCCGGGTTCGGTCACGGCAGCGGATGTCAATGGTGACGGCAAGGTGGATTTGATCAGCGTGAACATGAGTGTTAGCTCGCTGAGTGTGCTGATCAACGATGGTGCGGGACATTTCGCCCTTTCTTCTACACTGGGCGCGGGACCAACGCCGTATTCGGTTGCGGCGGCGGATGTCAACGGCGACGGTCAGGTGGATTTGATCTGTGCGGATTCGGGCAGCACCATTCTGACGGTCCTGACCAACAACGGCACCGGGCATTTTGGCCTTTTCAATACTTTCGATGTGGGCGAGGCTCCAGTGTCAGTCGTGGCAACCAATGTCAATGGTGACGGTCTGGTGGATTTGATTTGTGCGAATCACAATGCCAACACTCTGACTGTGCTGACGAACACGCCGAGATTCATCTATGCCTATAATGGAAGTTTCTCCGGCAACGGCACCGGGTTGACCAGCTTGAATGCAAGCCAAATTACCTCCGGTACAGTTCCGCTGGCGCGGTTACCAACTGCAGTAGTGACCAATACCGAGAACGGTGTCACATTGGGTGGCTCATTTGCTGGTTCATTTTCTGGATCGTCTACCGGCACGTTTACTGGCAACGGAAGCGGTTTGACCAACCTGAACGCCTCGCAGTTAACCACTGGAACGGTGCCGACGGCCCAGTTGCCCGCGAATATCATTACATCCAGCGCCACCCTCACCAATCTCACGGTGTCTGGAACGGTGACAGCCAGCAACATCAATACGGCAGCCGGAACGTTGACGGTCAACAGCAACATCATCGCCAATGGCACTGTCTACGGCGGTATGTTCATCTCCACCGGCCCCAATGCCGAACTTAATATCTACGATCGTGGTGGGGTGGCTACCTATGGGCAGTGGTCTTTTTATGCCTTAAACGGCAAGGCCTCCTTTTGGCAGAGCGGGATTGGTGATCGCATGTCGATTGATAACACCGGCAATGTCCGGGCCGTCGGCTCGTTCCTCGCCAGCACCACGCCGGATCTCGCCGAGACGATTCCTGCCGCCGACAATGTGGAAGCCGGCGACATCGTCTGCGCCGATCCCTTGCGCCGCGAAAGCGTCATCCGCTGCGGCAAAGACAACCAAGGCATCCTCGGCGTTATCTCTGACGGCACCAGCGGATTCATCATCAATGCGAACGGAAAATCTGTTGATGCTCCCCTCACCGGCAAACCTCTCGTCCTCGCCGGACGCGTCCCCGTCAAGGTTTCCCTGGAAAACGGCCCCGTCCACATTGGCGATACCCTCGCCCCATCCTCCATTCCCGGCATCGCGATGCGCTCGACCGGCACCGGCTCAACCATCGGCATCGCCTTGGACAACTTTACTGCTGAGAACCTAAGCCGCGGCACACAAACCGGCACTGTCCTCTGCTTTGTAAAAGCCCACGAAGGCACCTCAACGAACGCAGTGCAGCAAATGCGCCAACTCTTATCTGAACGCGACACCCGCATCGAAACCCTCGAAAAAACCGTCGCTGAACTGAAAGCGGCCATCAGCAAACTAAGCACCTCCCCGCAAGCCGGCACTTCATTCGCTCCATGATACGACATTAACATCTTCACATACGGGAAGGTTCCTATTCTCAAGGAACCTTCCATCTTCAAACAACTTACGATGGTAACCCTGCACCACCACAGGCCGTCAAACGTTCAAGCCACTCTGAGTCGCTGTATACCCTTTACCTAGTAAAAGTGTTCCTCCTTGACCCGCATCGCTCTTTTCCTTACACAAATCGCGGGTGCTGGCTCTTCCATGGCCAAGAACAGCCGCTGATTCGACGTTTGAATCGAACTCAAAAGACGTACCGGCCGAATCAGACTCAACCATGAAATTAAAACATCTCGTCTCCTGTCTTGCCCTCTGCCAACTTTACTTCACCCCTCTGTCAACCTCGGCCCAAGGAACCGCGTTTAGCTATCAAGGCCATTTGCAAAATAACGGCGTTCCCGCCAATGGCAGTTTTGATCTGGTGTTTACTTTGTTTGACTCAAGCATCAACGGCAACGCCATTGCCGGGCCACTTACCAACAGCGCCGCTGCCGTCAGTAACGGCCTGTTCACCGCGACGCTCGATTTCGGCGCAGGCGTTTTCAACGGCAGCAATTATTGGCTCGCAATAGCCGTGCAGACGAATGGCGGTACCGGCTTCACCGCTCTCTCCCCGCTCCAACCCATCACCCCGACGCCCTATGCCATTTTTGCACCAACTGCTGGGACAGCTGCGACGGCAGCCTCCGCCGCCTCGGTGCAGGCCACCAACATTCTTGGGTTGTTGACCGGCAACGGAAGCGGATTGACCAACCTCAATGGCGCGCAAGTGACCGGCACCATTCCAGATGCCGCGTTATCGACAAACATCCTCGCCGTGAAAGGTTATACGACTTGCGTTACGAATCGCTGGACGGCCGCCGGTGTTTACACGGTGACAGTGCCGGCGGGAGTTTCGCAAATGGTGGCGAAGCTCTGGGGCGCGGGCGGCGGACGGGCGGTCCACTCGCCGAATGGCGGCGGCGGCGGTTATGTCCAGAAGACGCTGGCAGTCACACCCGGACAAGTCTTTACCGTGGTCGTCGGCCAGCGAGGAAGCGCGGGCGGCGGTGCTGGATCCGGTAATGCAGCTGGAGCATTTAGCGCCGGTGCAGGTGGAATTGGCGGCCAGGGCAGTTCCGTATTTTATTTCACCGGTAGCTCCTATGTCTTGAAAGCATTGGCTGGCGCGGGTGGTGGCGGTGCCGATTACGATGGTGGCGGCGCGCCGGGCGGGAATTCGCCGACCCCGACAGGTAACGGAACGACGAGTGGTTATGACGGCAATGGTGGCAGTGGTGCTCCGAACGCCGGACAGAACTATGCGGCCAATGCCACGACCACGGGGATAGCATCTCTTAACCAGGCGGGTGGTAGTGCTGGTGCGGGCTCAAATTTCGGCGGTGGTGGCGGTGGCGGCTACGGCGGTGGTGGCGGTGGCGGCTATCAAAATTTCAGCAACAGCGGCGGTGGCGGTGGCGGCTCGTACGGAGATGCAATCATCGCCGGCAATAGCTTTATCCCCGGAAACACTAATGATTCCTTTTATGTATCTCCGGCGGGATTTGGCGGGACCGCAAACCCGGATGGTGATGGAGAAGTTGTGCTCTTGTTTCAATTGCCCGCCGTGAACACCCCCGGCTTTATTCAGGCCGCTCGCGTCGGCGCGGCATTTCTTACGGGCGATGGCTCGGGTGTGACGAACGTCAATGCTTCTTCCGGCAATGGTTCTTTCACTGGAGCATTCAATGGTAACGCTTCGGGACTCACGAACGTAAATGCCTCCTCCGGCAATGGTTCATTCACCGGCAACTTCAGCGGTTCTGGTTCTCTCACCGGCACCGTGGCAGGATCGGTGAGCGGCACCATCAGTGGCAACGGTGCCGGCCTGACGGATCTCAATGCCGCAAACATCAGCAGCGGAATCGCCAACGATTCCATTCTTTCGGCAAACATTCCACGCCTGAATGCCAATGCGAACTTTAACGGCACCGTTGGCGCCACGAACTTTGTCGGAAATGGCGCCGGCCTGACGAACGTGCCATGGGTGATTAAATGGAACGTGGTTTCGGGAATCTCACAAACCGCCGTCGGCAACAACGGTTATTTATTAACAAATAATAGTGCACAGGTGGTGGTGACGTTGCCGACAGCGCCAAACGTCGGAGAAATCGTCCGCGTCGCTGGCACCGGTAGCGCTGGTTGGAAGCTGGCTCAATATACAGGACAGTCCATCCTTGCCAGCCAGATTGGCGGACAGTTCGGCGTGGTCTGGATTCCTTCTGTCAATTCCGGTGGTTGGCAATCGATTGCTTGCTCCGCCGACGGAACGCGTCTCGTCGGCGTCAGTCAAAATCAACTCTTCACGTCAACGGACGGTGGTAATAACTGGATTCATGCCAACTCACAATCCGCGACATTCCTGGCAGTGGCCAGTTCTGCCGACGGCACACATCTGGCCGCCGTGGCGCAGGGGAACGGCGGATTCGGCGGCAACCAAGGTGGCGTCTTTACCTCAGCCGACTCAGGGGTTTCGTGGAACCAGAAATATTACGGATCGAGCGACGATAACTTCACTTGTGTCTGTTCATCCGACGATGGGACACGCCTCTATGCTGGTAATTCAGGCAGTTATTCAACCAGCCTTTATCGCTCCACCGATTCGGGAGCCTCATGGGCGCCAACGTCATTGAGCAGCGGCAATATTAGGGCGATCACCTGTTCGGCAGATGGAACACGCGTCTGCGCCGTCTTCTCTAGTGGCAACATCTGGGCGTCGACCGACTCGGGAGCGACCTGGACACAACGGGATGCTGCTCGAAACTGGTCGGCAGTGGCTTCCTCCACCGATGGTATGAAACTGGTGGCAACGGTGGTCAATGGACAAATTTACACCTCCAGCAATGGCGGAACAAACTGGACGGCGCAATCGACCACGCAATACTGGCAGGCAGTCGCTTCCTCGGGAGACGGCAATCGCCTCCTTGCAGCCGTCAGTGGCGGTTCCATTTACATTTCCGGCGATGCGGGTGTTACCTGGACGGCCCGGGATGCCAAGATCTGGACCACGGTTGCTTCTTCCCGCGACGGCACCCGGCTGTTCGGAGGTACTTACGATCGAGTTTACCGTTCTTCCCCTACCTCGGTGCCCACTACCACGGTGGGAACTGCCGGTTACTTAAATGCGCCGCAATACGGCACTATCGAACTTCAACACATCGGTGCCGGGGTGTTCCTGCCGCTCAGCTCCAGCGGAACGTTTGAAGTAAAATAGTAGACTGCGGTTTGGGTGCTCGTGAGCCACTCTCGTGCCGCCCGCCAAAATCATTGGCGAGCGGCTCCGCGAAATGAAGCTCTATCGGCAATTCTGCCCGGCTATTTAACCCGGCCAGCGTGTACGAATTTCCCACTTCCTTGGAATGATGATGGGACGCGCCAAAACTACAGTGATCTTGCAAAATTAATCGAAATCTGACGGCGCACACGCTTGATTCTCTTAAAACTCCGCCTTCGATTCCCAAATCCCGGATGACTTTTCCTCAGCATTAAGTATATTAATCTTTCTACAGATTTAAATTATAAAAGCTATTAGTGTACTTATGGGGAATCACCCCCATTGGGAGGGGATATGGAAAAGGAACAATATAACGGTAGATTGGTCGGCGAACACGATCTCCCGAACGAAAGCGCGTTCCGCAGCCTCCTTGAACATTCACCGGATGTCATTGCTCGTCTGGATCCGGAGTTCCGCCATCTCTACGTTAATCCCGCCATCGAGACTTTGCTTGGAATCCCTTTAAGTTCTTCCTTGGGAAAAACCGTTGCCGAAATGGGGTTGCCTCATGAACTACTCACTTTATGGGAGACACACCTGAAGGATGTCTTCGCGGACCATCGCCAGTCGCATTTCGATTTTCAACTTGAATCCCACTCCCAAACGCATTCGTTCCACAACCGGCTTATACCCGAATTCTCGCCCTCCGGAACGGTCGATTCGGTGCTGGAAATCATCAGCGATCATACCCGATGCAAGCGACTGGACACCAGTCTTCAAGAGCAGGAGGAACTTTTTCGCTTAATGGTAACGCACATCCAGGAATGTGCCATGATCCTCCTCGATCAGGACGGCCGCATCTCCAGTTGGAACATCGGTGCCGAACGCATTCTAAACCACAAAACCTCTGAGGTTTGGAAAAGCAATTATTCCTGCTTTTTTAGCGATGAAGACATCCGGTGGAACAAGCCCGCGCAGGAACTCAGTTTTGCCAGGGAGAAAGGACGAACCCAGACCGAAGTTTGGCTCAAGCGGAAGGACGGCTCCCGGTTTCTGGCCGAGATGGTCATTACCCTGTTGAAAAGTGATCAAGGAGAAATGAAAGGGTTCTCCCTGATCATCCGGGACATAACGGAACATAAACGATTTGAAGAACAAGTTCAGTATCAACGCGCTCTGCTCGAAGCACTCAGTGAAACCTCTCCCGATGGCATTCTGATCTCGACCGAACAAAAGATTCTCTACTTCAATCATCGCTTTCGGGAAATTTGGAAATTCCCAAACTACATTATTGACTCACGCTCCAATCACGTGGCTCTGGAATGGGCCGTTAGTTGCATACGCGACCCCGAAGCTTTCAGTCAACGGGTGGCGCAGGCATACAAAGACCCCGATATGAGGGTGCACGATGAGATCTGCCTTAAGGATGGCAGAACCTTGGAGCATTATGGCTTACCCGTGCACGGCAACGGCGGTCAGTATTATGGCAGAGTATGGTTTTTCAGAGACATTACGAGCAGCAAGGCTGCCATGGATGCCTTGGAGGAAAGTGAAGAACGCTTTCGCGTCCTGGCGGAATCTTCTCCAATGGCCATTTTCCACATGGATGCCGAAGGCCGGGCCGTTTATGTAAACCCAGTGTGGGAAAACCTTACCGGTCTGAAACCCATGGAAAGTTTCGGCCATGGCTGGACCAGGGCAATCTACCCACCGGATTTGGAGGAGGTCATGATTGGCTGGAAGGAGGCATTGAAAAAAAGGGAAAAATGGTGTCATGAACACAGACTGCTTGGACGCGATGGCCGGATCCACTGGGTGCGCGTGCTCTCCAGTTGCATTCTTTCTCCTGCCCATGAAGTCGTAGGCTACGTCGCGACGGTTGAGGATATCTCCGAACGGAAAGAGACTGAAGCAATATTGCTAAAAGCGAAGGAGAACCTGGAGTGCTACACGCATGAATTGGAAGAACGGGTCGAAGATAGAACTGTGGAACTAAAACAAACCCTGCATACCATGGAGAATTGTCTTTATTCCGTTGCTCATGACTTTAAGGCCCCTCTCCGGGCAATTGACGGCTTTACCACTACGCTGGTCGAAGATTATGCACGGCTGTTTGATGAAAAAGGTCGCGAACTGGCCAATGAGGTTGTGAGGGCGACGAAACGAATGGATGCCTTGATTTCTGATTTTCTGGAATATGGGGAACTGGCTTACATGGATGTTCACTGCTCACCTTTGGACGTGGAACCTTGCATTAGTGCTGCAACAGCCTGGTTGAAGTCACAGGTGTCTGCGAACAACGCCCGCATAACCCTCTCACGCCCCATGGGTCGTGTTCTGGGGAATCAGGATCTCCTCACAAAGGTTTCCATTCAGATAATTGCCAATGCCCTGAAATTTGTGGCTCCTGGAGTGCAACCCGCAATTCATATCTGGACCGAGTTTGTGAATGACCATGTGCGCATTAATTTTCAGGATAACGGCATCGGCATAGAACCCGAATTCCATGACAAAATATTTGGGATTTTCAATCGCCTGCACGGCAAGGAAATCCCCGGCACAGGCATCGGCCTGGCCATCGTTAAAAAGGCAATGGAACGCATGAACGGGATCGTGGGAGTGGCATCCCGCTCCCAGCAGGGAACCACCCTCTGGATCGAGTTGCCAGCCAGTAAGTAACTGCTTCATTTTTCGCCCGGATATGCCTTCGTTCCAATCACCCGCCCGGAAATCACCTGTTCAACTGGCTCGCGGTTGATTCATGGCAGTGGGTAAAGGCTTAAAATTATTTCCATTCCATTGATAATACTCGAGAATGGCAGTTGGCGCTGGTTCAGCCGGGTGAATCATATTACAGGCTACAAATTTACCCGCTTCAACTTCAATGGACACCTCCCAAATCGCCAGACCATATTGCGAGCCGTAATTTCTAATCTGCTTTGCGCTGGTTTTCACACTTTTATTTATCTTCCAAGCACGATTCTTGTGCTCTTTCAACGCGACTCCCACCGGAAAACTCCCAATCCATTTCAAATTACGAAACCAGCCCCATCCAGGACCGGCATTAGAATGGCGTTAAAACCATGCTCCCTGACTTTACCAAGTGCAAGCATCTCTTATATAGGGTGAACTCCCAATGGACTAGGCCACTGGTTCTGAAGCGCGCAGCAACAGCAGATGCTCACCATCTTCCAGGCTATTTCGTATCCGTCATCACCTGCAAAAAAACTTTGCAAGCGGGTCCCTTAATAAATGCAGTAAATCAGTATTGATGTTCAGAGGCTTGGAAGAAAACGGCTCAGCGACGTTTGACTGGACTGAATGCGTGACCTAACTTTTTGCGCCAACTACCAGCAATCTGGCAAGTTCAGAACAAAGGAGAGAAAAAAGACACCTTGGCAGGCGCCGTCCGTCCTCGCGAATCGGTGCGTCCTGGTGCCAGGCTGAAAATGAATTTTCAGCCTACAAACAAAGGAAAAGTATGAAAAGAAAAGCGTTATACATGGCAGCAGTTCTTGGATTCGCTGTCGCGGTGCCACAGTTTGCAATCGCAAGGGAGGATCCCAGCAGCTCAAGTAGCAGTGATAAGAGCAGCAGCAGTAGTCCGAGCAGTTCCAGTTCCGATAAGAGCAGCAGTGGCGGCACAGGCGCCAGCAGCAGCAGTGACAGCGCCAGCAGCAGCAGCGATAGCAAGCCCGGCGTTGTTATGGCAGACATGACTGAATGGCAGGCCACGATTCAATCGATCGACAAAAAAAAGCGGAAGGTCACACTGAAGACCCCGGATGGTGAAACGAAGACGGTTAAACTGGACAAAAGGGTTAAAAACTTCGATCAACTCCAGACTGGCGACCAGGTAAAAGTCAAGGCTCTGGACGCCGTGGCAATCATGCTGACTAAGCCCGGAGAAGCACCCGCAACTGCCGCTTACCATACTGCCCGGGTTGCACCTCCCGGTAACGCACCTGCCGCTGTCATGACGGAGACAGTCGAAAAAACAGCCACCGTCGAAGCCATTGATCAAAGTAATCGAACCCTCACCTTGAAGAGTCCTGAAGGTACTTCCATTCATTTGAAGGTAGACCCTGCCGTGAAGGAGTTTGATCAACTCAAACAGGGCGATCAGGTTGCCATCGTCCAAACCCAGGCGGTCGCTGTTGAGGTAACCAAGCCGGAAGCTCAGGGCGGCACCGGTTCCTCAAGCTCCACAAACACCTCCGGCTCATCATCGAGCCAGCAGCCAAAATAAATTCCTCTTCTATTCGCCGACAAAAATGCGGGTGCAAATTTACATTTGCACCCGCATTGCTTTTTTTAAAACTTCGCAGCCTGTCCCTGGCTGTGACAATATTCCGGTTTCTTATGGCGTCCCTCCACTGGGCGATCCGCTGCTGCTCGGAGCATTCGTGCCTGTGGAGCCGCTGGTGCCAGTCCCGCTTGTCCCTCCGGTGCTCGGGCCGGTACCTCCAGCTGCATTCGTCCCATAAGTGTTAGTGCCATATGCATTGGTTCCGCCCAAACTGGAGCCTATCCCGCCTGCTCCTCCGATATTCGAACTTGAACCCGTCGAGTCGCTGCTGCTCGCACCCGTACCACCGCTGCTACTGCTGCTACTGGTACTGGGACTACTCGACCCGCTGCTGCTTGGATCGGAACTGCTCGACCCGCTGCTTTGACTGTAGCCAACTGTTATTAAGGACATGGCCGCTAATATAATGAATGTTTTTTTCATAATGAATTGTGTTCAACCTAACCCATCAATTTTCTTTTGATTTATATTCACTCAATAGGGAAAAACCCCCCTCCGTTTCCCCCTGCTCCTCCATTCGAGTCCAACGCCTACTCTTCTTCACCTACTTGAAAGCGAAAACGTGGGCGGTTTTTCACAAAAGCAGGTCAGGAAGGTTTGGCAGCAGGAGTCCACAGATTGGCTATGGTAATATACTGGAATTGCGTCTTGCATATTGAATTTCGTTTGTGCACCTTATTGGACATTACTTCTGCTTTATTGCACGCAAGGCAGCTGGATTTTGTGGCAAAAAACCCGTAACATATTACAAAGGACCTCAATCGATGAAAGCATTGGTCAAAGGCAAGGCAGAACCCGGCTTATGGTTACAAGACGTGCCCATGCCCCAGGTCGGCATCAATGACGTGCTGATCAAGGTTGACCGCACCGGCATCTGCGGAACCGACGTTCATATTTATAAGTGGGATAACTGGGCTCAAAAAACCATTCCCGTTCCCATGGTGGTCGGCCACGAATTTGTCGGCGAAATCGTGGAGGTAGGCGCCAATGTAAAAGATTTCTTTCCCGGCGAAGTCGTCAGTGGTGAAGGACATGTGGTATGTGGCCATTGCCGAAACTGCCTTGCTGGACGCCGTCACCTCTGCGCCGATACCAAGGGCATTGGGGTAAACCGTCCCGGAGCTTTTGCCGAATACCTCGTGCTGCCCATGACCAATGTCTGGCATCACAATCCCTCAATTGATCGCGATGTCGCCGCGATTTTTGATCCCTTCGGCAATGCCGTTCATACCGCTCTCTCCTTTCCCGTGCTCGGCGAAGACGTGCTTATCACGGGCGCCGGCCCCATCGGCATCATGGCCGCTGCCGTCGTAAAACATGCCGGAGCCCGGTTCGTAGTTATCACTGACGTCAATCCTTACCGCCTTGAACTCGCCCGCAAAATGGGCGTCACCCTCGCCATCAACCCCAGGGAAACCAGCCTTGGAAAAGTGCAGAAAAAACTCGGCATGGTGGAAGGCTTTGACGTCGGCCTTGAAATGTCCGGTAATGCTGATGCTTTTCGCGACATGATTGCCCATATGAGCCACGGCGGAAAGATCGCCATGCTCGGTATTCCTGAAAAGGAAATCGCCGTCGATTGGAACACCGTCGTATTCAGCATGCTCACCATCAAAGGCATTTATGGCCGCGAAATGTACGAAACCTGGTATAAAATGACGGTGATGTTGCAGAGTGGCCTGGACATCAGTCCGGTCATCACTCATCGGTTCCATTATACCGAATTTCAAAAGGGCTTCGACGCCATGCTCTCCGGACAATCCGGCAAGGTGATTCTTGATTGGAAGTCAGCCTGATCCAAAAAAATTATGTACGGTGCAATAAAAGAGCGGTTGCAGAATCAGCTCATGGATATTCGCAACCAGGGCCTTTATAAATCAGAACGCACAATCACCACCCCTCAGAAAGCCCACATCAGAGTCACTGAGAGCTCGGCCGTGCTGAATCTCTGCGCCAATAATTATCTCGGTCTCGCCTGCCAACCGGATGTCCTGAAGGCTGCGCATGAAGGATTGGATAAGTGGGGTTACGGCCTCGCCTCGGTCCGGTTCATTTGCGGCACCCAATCGCCTCACAAGGAACTCGAGAAAAAGCTCAGCGAATTCCTGGGCACGGAAGATACGATTCTTTACAGTTCTTGTTTCGATGCCAACGGTGGCTTGTTCGAAACGCTCCTCAGTGCAGAGGATGCCATTATTTCCGACGAGTTGAATCACGCCAGCATCATCGATGGCATCCGCCTCTGCAAAGCCGAACGTTTTCGCTATAAAAATAACGACATGGCCGACCTGGAAGCCAAACTCCAGGAAGCCAAAACCGCACGCTCGCGCATGATTGCCACCGACGGAGTCTTTTCCATGGACGGTTACATCGCCAACATCGCTAAAATCTGCGATCTCGCCGAAAAATATGATGCCCTGGTAATGGTGGATGATTCCCACGCTGTCGGTTTCGTCGGCAAACGCGGTCGCGGCACTCATGAATATCACAACGTCATGGACCGCGTCGACATCATCACCGGCACACTCGGCAAAGCCCTGGGTGGCGCCAGCGGCGGTTATACCAGCGGCCGCAAGGAAATTATCGAGTATCTGCGCCAGCGCTCGCGACCCTATCTTTTTTCCAACACGCTCGCTCCCACCATCGTTGCCGGTTCTTTGAAGGCACTTGAACTTCTCTCCAGAAGCACGGAACTGCGCGATAAGCTGGAAGCTAATACTATTTACTTCCGCGAAGGCATGAGCAAACTCGGCTTTAATATTTTGCCCGGCACTCACCCGATCGTACCAATCATGCTGGGCGATGCCTCGCTCGCGGGCCGGGTTTCGGAAGCGATGTTGCGCAAAGGAGTCTACGTGATTGGATTCTCCTATCCTGTGGTGCCGCAAGGCAAAGCCAGAATTCGCACCCAAATTTCCGCCGCCCATTCCCTGGAAGATCTCGAATTCGCCATTTCCAAGTTCTCTGAGGCAAAGCAGGAGCTTGGGATTTAATTCAAAGTCATACCACTACTCTCAGTTGTTTTGGTAGCCGTACTCACGAAGTCAGTGTATAACGGCCTCACGAGACCATGATACATTTACTTTGTGGCCCCACGGCAGCGGGCAAAACAACGTATGCCAAAAAGCTCATTCAAGAAGGTAATGCCATTCATTTTGCATTGGATGAATTACTGGTACAAACGGCTTTTCCCGCATCTCCCGACCCTGCTTTCATGGTAGGGCTCATCGACCAATCTCAATCCCATATTCTTCGAATTCTTCAGCAGTCGGAAACCCACATCGCTCAAAGCCGTGACGTGGTGCTTGAAATTCCCACGTTCAGGCGCGACCACCGCGATGTTGTTCGCGGCTGGGCGGCCGGGTTGAAGCAGCCCTTGACTCTGTATCACTTTTCGGCAGACCGAACCAAACGTCTGGAACGGATGCACAAACGAAATGCGGAACGCGGCTCAACTTTTTCCTATCATGTGCCCGAGTGGCTCTTCGAGTGGGTCGATCAGGTATTTGAAGTTCCCGCAGCGGACGAAGGTGCGGTTCGCATTGATACAAACTAATGCCGTGGCGGTATAATCCTCTACCGATAAATATCCACCAAAAATATCATCGCCTCGCCCTTGCCAATATTCACAATGGCATGCGGCACATCCGCCCGGTAATGCGCAGAGTCGCCCCGCTCCAATTCCTCGACATCGCCGGCCGATTCCACCCGGATTTTGCCCTTTTGGACGGTAAGAAACTCCCGGGTTCCCTCAAAATGCGGCGCACTTCGCAACGCCCCGCCTTCTTTTAATTGAACCTCATAAAACTCCACATCTTTCTCCAGATGCAGTGGTGAAAGCGTCCGTATCTGGCAATCATTGTCGGACCGATAATGATATTCGTGGTCACTGGCACGAATCACCAACACCGATGACATCGCCTCGGGTGTTTCCACCAACTCTGCCAGGGACATCCCAAAAGCGCGTGCAATCCTGAACGCCACTGCCAGTGTGGGATTCGCCTGGTTCCGTTCCACCTGGCTGATCATCGACCGGCTGACCCCGGAGGCGTTCGCCAGCGAATCAAGGGACCAGCCACGCTCGGCTCTAAGCTGTTTCAAACGCCGGCAAAAATGGTTGCTGGTCGAATCTGCCGGCCGCGTCGTCCCAACCGGTTTGGCCTTTGCTTTTTTGGCTGCGTTGGTCATCGAGTGTGTTTATTATACTGGAAAAAATTTCTTGCAAAGTGGAAAAACTGGGTTCACTTTAATAAATGCCATTTCCGCTTTGTCGGATTTTTACTGCAACTGTGACCGGCGTGGCAACAACTATTAGCGTTCCCGCCATTTCGGCGAGACATTTTTCGGGCACCATGGAAATGCTGTAACGGTCTCCTGGTTAATCGAACACTGATATGGAAAACAATTATCTGGAAAGTGATAAATCATCGAGCTTCGACTCCATACTCTCGTTTCGCCAGACACGCAACGCGTTTACCCTCATCGAACTCCTCGTCGTGATCGCCATCATTGCCATTCTGGCCGGACTCCTTCTCCCCGCCCTGAGCAAGGCGAAGGAGAAAGCCCAAGGCACTGGTTGTATGAATAATACCAAGCAACTAACCCTGGCCTGGTTGCTGTACGCCGGGGATAACAACGACGTCCTCGTTCCCAATTTACCGGGTACCTCTCAGGGCGGTTGGGTGGAAGGTGTGATGAGTTGGAGCGCTGATCCACAAAACACCAATCTCAACCTGCTAACCCAAAGTAAACTGGCGCCATATACGGGAAAGAGCGTCGGCATCCATCATTGTCCGGCAGATAAATCAACAGCCCCCGTGGTCGGCGCAAGGGTGCGCAGTGTTTCAATGAACGCCTTTGTTGGCAACCCGGGCCCCAGCTTTCTTCCATCCCAACATCTATTTCCCGCGTGGCAGCAATTCTTGAAGATGAACGACTTTCGTACTCCCACTGGAATAATTGTTTTCCTGGATGAGCATCCCGACAGCATCAACGATGGTTGGTATGTTTATTGCACCGGCGATGGGCCGCCAGAACTCAATGCCTGGAGCGATCTCCCCGCCTCCTACCACAACCGGGCTTGTGGCTTCTCATTTGCCGACGGGCACTCAGAGATTCACAAATGGCTTAATGGCAGCACCGTGAAACCAAACAGACAGGGCGGCGTGAGTCTTCCCCTGCCGGTTCCCGCCAATGAGAAGGACGATATCACCTGGGTTTATCAACGAAGTACATACCAGTAACTGCAACAAGCATCCTCATTTTGCCCGCCGCTTGATCGCATAACCATATGGCACAGGCCAGTGCGGCTCTTCCTCCAGAGCGTGCTCGGCTTTCAACGCCCAATAGGGTTCACGCAATAGTTCCCGTGCAAGGAACACCATATTGGCATCGCCACTGGTAATGATTTCGTCTGCCTCCCGCGGTTCAGTAATCAGTCCCACCGCGCCAGTTCTAATGTTTGCTTCGTCGCGGATGCGTCGGGCCAGCGGTACTTGGTAACCTTTTCCCACCGGGATGCGCGCTTCGGGAATTATTCCTCCGGAGGAGACGTCAATCAAATCCACTCCCAAGGCCTTAAGGCGCTTAGCTAGTTCGACAGATTGCTCAATGTCCCATCCACCATCCACCCAGTCGGTCCCGGAAATGCGCACGAAAAGCGGCAACTCGCCGGGCATAAAACCGCGAAGTCTTTCAGCCACGCGCAACAACAATCGCATCCGATTTTCCAGGCTGCCGCCATACTCGTCCGTGCGATGATTGCTGAGCGGCGAAAGAAACTCATGCAACAAATAGCCATGGGCCGAATGAATCTCCAGAACCTTGAACCCTGCTTTCAACGCCCGTTTTGCGGCGGCTTCGAACATGGCTACCACCTCATTAATGCCTTCAATATCCAACGCGATCGGCAGCGGGTCTGACGCTGCGAATGGAATCGGACTTGGAGCAACCACATCCCACCCTCCCTCCCCGCGGGTTTTAAGACGGTTTCCTCCCTTCCAAGGAACGTCACAACTTCCCTTCCGTCCGGCATGAGCCAGTTGAATACCGGCAATCGCTCCCTGCTTGTGCACAAATCTCGCAATGCGCGCCAGAGGTTCGATATGGTCCTCACTCCAGATGCCCACATCTCCGGGCGAAATACGACCTTCCGGCGTCACAGCCGTCGCCTCAACAATCACCAACGAGACTCCCCCCACCGCCCGGCTGCCTAGATGAACCAGATGCCAATCGTCCGCGAACCCGTCTTTGGCGGAATACTGGCACATCGGCGACATTACAATCCGGTTGCGAAAAGTAATGTCCCGGATTGTTAGCGGGCTGAGCAGGTCAATTTCTGGAACATCGCGATCATGTGCCGTTTCCGTCCGGCACCCATGCGCAGTGAAGTGGGAACTTTGTTGTTCTTCGGGAATTGTTTTGGGCTCTTTCATAATGGAATATTGATTCTGGTTGGTTTGTGATTCCTCTTGGTCAAATTGATATAAGCACCTCAGTGGCTTGTAAGACGGCAACACCTCTTGCCCATTTTTATCGACTCCTCTACCGATTACCCTAGCACATCCACGATCTATTATGCCCTCGGGTTGTCATCTAAATAGGCAAAACCACTCCTGTTGCATAAAGAATTCACCCGCCCGTGCCATTTCAATCATTATGCTCCATAATTCCCTTCAACACCATACATCCCGGCTATTTGCGATGTCTTAAGAGGTGTTTCTCAGAAGGTTGACACAAGCCCAATCCCCATTACATTTTTGCCTGAATGGCTAAAAAGTCCGTAGTTGCACCTGCTGTAATTCGTCTTCGCGGCGTCCGGCACAACAATTTAAAAAACTTTGATCTCGATCTGCCCCAAAATCAGTTGATCGTCATCACTGGCCTTAGCGGCTCCGGCAAAAGTTCGCTTGCTTTCGACACCCTCTTCGCTGAGGGCCAGCGCCGCTATATCGAAACTTTTTCCCCTTACGCCCGCCAGTTTTTCGACCGCATGGACAAGCCCCAGGTCGATAGCATCGAAGGCATTCCGCCCGCCATTGCCATTGAGCAGCGCAATTCCGTCAAGACCACGCGATCCACAGTCGGCACCATGACCGAACTCTGCGATTACATGAAGCTGCTCTGGCCTCATGTCTCACAACTCTACTGTCGTCAATGCCATCAACCCGTCCGCAAGGACCCGCCTCAGCGGATCTGGGAAACGCTTTCTGCCGAACAAAAAACCAGGGACAATGGAGCGAAGGTTGACGAAGTGTTGGTAACCTTTGCATTGCCCATTTCCGAAAAGCTTTCACTCGATGAATCGCTCGCGCTGATTAGCAAACAAGGGTATCAACGGCTCCTGGTGAACAACAAAGTTGTGCGTCTGGAGGAAGCAACCGACCTTTTACGCCGGGTAAAGCCAGAAACGGTCACGGTCATTCAAGATCGCGTCAAAATTGCCAGAGAAAACCGCGCGCGTTTTGTTGAAGCCTGTGAGCAGGCCTACCATTTTGGCAAAGGAAAACTTTCCCTGCATTACGTGACCGCTGAGTCCACTGACACGCAACACGCAATACGCCACATTCGACCTTTCTCCAACAAGCTCCATTGCGCCACCTGTGACATCGATTATAAAGAGTCTTCCACGGCTCTCTTCAGCTTTAATCACCCGATCGGTGCCTGTCCCACCTGCCGTGGTTTTGGTCGCACCATCACCATCGATTACGACCTGGCGTTACCTGACAAAACCAAGACGCTCGCCGAAGGTGCCGTGAAGCCATGGCAGACCGGTCAAGGCGCAGAGTCACAGGCCGATTTGATGAAATTTTGCCGAACTCGTCGCGTTCCGACCGATGTTCGATTCAAGGATTTGCCAGCGGGATTTCAGGATTGGGTTATCAATGGCGATAAGGACTATGGCAAGGATTCCATGCATGAATGGCCTCGCGCCTGGTATGGCATCAAAGGTTATTTCCGCTGGCTCGAGTCTAAAGCCTACAAGATGCATGTCCGCGTTCTGCTCTCGCGCTATCGTTCATATGTGCTTTGTCCCGATTGTCATGGCCAGAGGTTCCAGGCGGAAACCCTGCTCTATAAAGTTCAGAGCAAATTTTCCCCACGGAATGCCCCTTCCAATGGCTCAAGCCAAACTTCATTGATCACGCTCTCCGACTTTTATCGTCTGCCATTACGCGATGCCCTGGCTTTCATCGAAGAACTCTCAACGAGGCACAATGTCAAACCTTCCAGCCCACTGGGTCTGATCTTTAACGAAGTCCGTGCCCGCCTCGGTTACCTCAACAACGTCGGGCTCGGTTATCTAACCTTGGACCGCCCCACCCGCTCCCTTTCCGGTGGTGAAACAGAACGTGTGAATTTGACCACTTGTCTCGGCACACGGCTCGTGAACACGCTTTTCGTACTGGATGAACCGAGCGTCGGATTGCATCCACGCGATACAGGGCGGCTGGTCAATATTCTGGAACAGCTCCGGAATGCCGGCAACACCGTCGTGGTCGTGGAACACGAAGCGAGCGTGATGCGTGCGGCAGATCAAATCATCGACATTGGCCCCGGCCACGGTGCCACCGGTGGTCAGGTCGTCTTTCAAGGTTCATACACTGATATTCTCAAATCTCCCGTTTCGTTGACCGGCCAATACCTCAGCGGCACGCGCGATATCCCGCTTCCTCAACGTCGCCACGTGCGCCTTGAGACCAAAGGGGCCAAACCCACCAGGAACGGCCGCGGCCAGGCTGCTGCCGAACCCGCAAAGACATCTTTTTTAACGCTTGCTCATGCTATTCAACACAACTTGCAGGATCTCACTGTAAGAATCCCATTGGAGCGGTTCGTTTGCATCACTGGCGTCAGCGGTTCGGGCAAAACCACCCTTGCCCGCGAAGTCCTGCTGCCATTGCTCAGCTCCAGCCTGAATGAGCCGGAATCATCCCCCAGTGAATCGGAGGACAACGAGGAAACGGAGCACGCAACACGCAACACGCAACTTGGTAACGGCCACACCCCCACCCTCACAGGTTCAGAGTCACTCGGTCGCGTCGTGCTCGTGGACCAATCCATCCTCGGCAAAACGCCTCGCTCCAATCCCGCAGTCTATATCGGGGCCTTCGATGATATCCGCGATGTTTTTGCCCAGTCTGAACTTGCCAGGCAACGTGGTTTGAATTCCAGCGCGTTCAGTTTCAACTCCGGCCAGGGTCAGTGCGAACGCTGCCGTGGAGCCGGCTTTGAGAAAATTGAAATGCAGTTCCTGAGCGATGTCTTTATCAAATGCCCCGAGTGCAATGGCCGTCGTTATCGTCCTCACATTTTGGAAATTAAGGTGCAACCCCCTTTGGTTTCCAGCAACGCCGCCAATGCAGACTCGCGCAGCAGGGAGATGAGCATTGCCGATTTACTGGATGCCACCGTGGACGAAGCTGTCGATTTTCTGTCGCAGTTTCTCGATTCAAAAGCCGCCAGCCGCGCGGCACAAAGTTTGAAGTTACTACAGGACGTTGGCCTGGGTTACCTCCGGGTGGGGCAACCCATTAACACATTGTCCGGCGGTGAAAGTCAGCGGTTGAAACTGGTTCGCCATCTCGCGGAGTTCAGTCATTCCAGTGCCGGGGACACCAAACCCACACTTTTTCTGTTTGACGAACCAACTACTGGCTTGCATTTCGACGATGTCCGCGTGTTGCTCAAGGTTTTTCAACGCCTGGTGGATGCCAGGCATTCCGTGGTCATCATAGAGCACAATCTCGATGTGATTAAATCCGCGGATTGGGTCATTGATCTTGGCCCTGATGCCGGGGACCGCGGCGGAGAGATCGTTGCTGAAGGGACGCCCGAAGAAGTGGCAGCTTGTGCGAAAAGCCATACTGGACAAGCTCTCAAAGCAGAGCTTGCCGGCGAACACCCGGGCTAAGTGGGTCAACGAGCTGGTTCGGCAAATATAGTCGGCCGATATCCATGGTCCAGCAGCACATCGTGCAACGCGGGAATATTCGTTTTGCTGCTGTCGTAAGTTACATGAACCCTGCGATTTGGCCGGTCAACGCGCACCTCTTTCACCCCGTCAACTGCCTGTAAGGCGTCGTTGATGATGTTCACGCAGCTATCGCATGTCATTCCGTCAATCTCAATGACATGCGTCTCCAGCAGCCTCTCTTCCGGACTCAGGTTCGCTATGTTCTTCTTGTCCATATCATCCTCTGTTCCTAACATGATGGAGGAAAATGGCCTGCGCAAATTTTTCCTTTAATCCGTTTCTCCAAGGATTTATCATTTCATTATGCGCAATCCTTCCGATCCAACGCGAACGCCCCTGTCGCGCCGTCGTTTTTTGCAAGCTGCGGGCATGCTCAGCGCGCTTGGTTTCCTGGGCGGCAGCTCTGCTCTCGCTGCCGACGATACCATCTCTCTCCCTTTCGAAAACGGTGAACGTCCGCTCGTCAAATACCCGCAAAAACGTCCACTGATTCGCCAGACCACTCGTCCGCCTCAACTTGAAACTCCTTTTTCCGTCTTCAACGAGGGCGTCATCACTCCCAACGACGCCTTCTTTGTTCGCTATCATCTGACGCTCTCGCCCCCCAGTGCAAATCAGTTGGAAAATTTCAAGGTGCAGATCAAGGGCAAGGTGAAGAACGCCGCTGAACTTTCTGTCGCGGATTTGAAATCCCAATTTGAACCCGTCGAAATTGTCGCGGTAAACCAATGCTCTGGAAACAGCCGCGGGTTCTTTCAACCTCGCGTCCCTGGTGGCCAACTCGGCAACGGCGCCATGGGCAATGCTCGTTGGAAAGGTGTTCGCCTCAAGGACGTGCTGGAAAAATGCGGCGTTTCAGAAGGAGCAAAGCAAGTCACCTTCAACGGCATGGATAAGCCGCTCCTCCCCAATACTCCTGATTTCGTCAAAGCACTCGATGTGGAACAGGCACTGGACGGCGAAGTGATGCTTGCGTACGAAATGAATGACGAGGATTTACCCTGGCTCAACGGATACCCTCTGCGACTCGTCGTGCCTGGCCACTACGGCACTTATTGGGTGAAGCATCTCAATGAAATCACAGTCATAGACGAACCGTTCAACGGATTCTGGATGAATCCCGCCTACCGCATCCCGGACAATTCCTGCGCCTGCGTCGAACCCGGCACCACTCCCAAAAAGACCATTCCCATCAACCGCTATAACGTCCGCTCATTCATTACCAGCCTTGCCGAAGGAGCAAAACTCAGGTCTGCCCAAACCAGTATCGTCAAAGGCATCGCCTTCGACGGCGGCTATGGTATCCGTGAAATTCTTTTTTCTGAAGACGGTGGCAAAAATTGGCGCGAAGCGGAGCTCGGCAAGGACTTGGGCAAATATTCCTTCCGCGAATGGACCATTCCTTTTGGTCCCGCCAAGGTAGGGAGTTACGAATTAAAAGTCAAAGCCACGAATCGCATCGGCCAATCGCAGCCGATGGAACCGCTCTGGAATCCTGCCGGTTACATGCGCAATGTCGTCGAAATCACCCGCGTTTCTGTTTCCTAAACCGCCTATGAAACTTAAACTTTTCCCTCTCGCCGCGCTGGCCGCACTCTGCTTCATCGCTGACGCCGCCGAAACAAAATTCACCCTCCCGCCCGAGACGGCCAAACTAAAGCCCGGCCCTGGTTCCGAACTGGTCACCAGCCAATGCCTGCTCTGCCATTCCGCCGATTACATCAGCACCCAACCCCGTCTCACCCGCACCGTCTGGACTGCCGAGGTAAACAAAATGAAGCAGAAATACGGCGCTCCCATCTCGACCAACAATGTCGATCAACTGGTGGATTATCTGACCGTCAACTACGGCAAGGAAAACCCTACGAATCAACCATCTACAAAGTAAAGAAATCAGCCTCCATTCTTTTGCCAAACCATATACCTATGTTATTTTCACAAGGTGTTTGATGGAACTGATCATTTCCCGGAAGCGCAAAACGCTATTTTCATTCATGGTGCACGCGAGCACAATTTAAAGAATCTCTCGCTCACCATTCCTCGTAATCAATTTGTCGTTATTACTGGCGTCAGTGGCTCAGGCAAGAGCACTCTCGCCTTTGACCTCATTTTTGCGGAAGGCCAGCGTCGCTTCCTCGATTCCATGAATGTCTACGCCCGCCAGTTCGTGGATCAACTGTCGCGTCCCGACGTCGACCTCATTACCGGTATTCCACCCACGGTCAGCATCGAACAACGTAACAGCCGCGGCGGTGGCAAGAGCACGGTCGCCACGGTTACCGAAATTTACCACTTTATCCGTCTGCTTTTCGCCCGTTTGGGAACCCAATACTGCCCTGATTGCCAAATCCCGGTCGAAGCCCAGACTCGCGACCAACTTGGCAAGGGTCTGCAAACCGAACAGAAAAAACGTGGCGACCTCCTCCTGCTCGCCCCTGTCGTTCGTAACCGCAAAGGTTTTCACACCGACGTCGCGGAATGGGCTGCCAAGCATGGCTACAAGGAAATCCGTGCCGATGGAAAAATTTACCAGACCAGCGAACGCCTGCGCCTCGATCGTTTCCGCGAACATGATGTGGAAATCATCGTCGGCGTGTTGGAACGCAAGCCAGCCAAAACTGCGCGTCCGCCCCAAATGCTCATTGATGAAACCTTGAAGCTTGGTCACGGCATTCTCTTCGCCCTCGATAATCATGGCAAACTTTCGGTGCATTCGACGGAACGTGCCTGCCCCAAATGCAGCCGCTCCTTTGGGCCCCTCGACCCAAAGATGTTCAGCTATAATTCCTCTCAAGGTTGGTGTCCAAAATGCCGCGGCTTTGGCGAACTCTTTTATTTGCCTGACGTCGACCGTGGCGCCCGCGCTGATGCTATTGAGGAATCGTGGTTCGAATGGCAGGAAGGAAATCGCGAGTTGTGTCCCGACTGTAATGGCGCCCGCTTGAATCCCATAGCCCGCGCCGTCCGCCTCCGCGTAAGCGAACCGCCTCCCAGCATTGACACTGTCGCCTCCATGTCTGTCGAGCAGGCGGAACAATTCTTTCGGAAGGTAAAATTCAAGAACCACGAAGCCTTGATCGCCCGCGACATCATGCCGGAAATCAGCGAGCGGCTAAAGTTTCTTGCCGAAGTCGGCCTTGGCTATCTCCAGCTCGGCCGCGGCGTTCCCACGCTCTCCGGCGGTGAAACCCAGCGCATTCGCCTCTCCGCACAGCTTGGATCGAATCTCAGCGGCGTGCTCTACGTCCTCGACGAACCAACCATCGGCCTCCACGCCCGCGACAACGAGCAACTCCTTAACGCTCTCCAATCTCTGAAATCGCGCGGCAATTCTGTCATCGTTGTTGAGCACGATGAAGAAACGATGCGCCGCGCTGATCACGTAATCGATCTCGGTCCGGGTGCTGGCGTTCATGGCGGGACTGTGGTTGCCAGCGGCACGTTGGAAGAGCTGATGCGCCATCCTGATTCCGTTACTGGCAAATGTCTCCGCGCTAAAACCGGTTATCCTGCGCGCGGCCAACGACGCCCGGTCGGTGATCCCGCTAAAAGGACCGTCAAGAATCTCTGGCTCACCATCCGCAACGCCTCCGTCCACAATTTAAAAAATCTGACGGTTCATTTTCCTTTGAACCGCTTTGTGACAGTCACGGGTGTGAGCGGCTCTGGTAAAAGCACGTTGATCCGCGAATGCCTTCTACCCGCTGCCGATGCTGCCATCAAAGGTCGTAAATCCGGCGCCAAAGTTTCCAACTTGTCCGGCCATGATTTGTTGCAGGCCGTGTACGAGGTGGACCAATCACCTATTGGCCGCACGCCCCGCTCGACTCCAGCGACGTATGTCGGCTTCTTTAACGTAATCCGCGATCTCTTCGCCCAGATCCCGGAAGCCCGTCTGCGTGGTTACACCTCCAGCCGTTTTTCCTTCAATAGCGCGCAAGGCCGTTGCCCTGAATGCGAGGGAGCTGGCATCATCAAAATGGAGATGAATTTTCTGCCGCCTGCATTTGTGCGTTGTGAAGTATGTGAAGGCTGCCGTTTTAATCGCGAGACGCTCGACATTGAATTTAGCGGCAAGAACATCGCACAAGTGCTGGAAATGTCCGTGGAAGAAGCGATGGAGTTCTTCACCGCCTTCCAAAAAATCAAACGCCCGCTCCAGGCCTTGTGCGACACCGGCCTCGGCTACATCAAGCTCGGCCAGACCAGCCCCACACTTAGCGGCGGTGAAGCGCAACGCGTCAAGCTCGTCAGCCATCTGCTCACGGGATTGAGGGAGCCGGATCAGTTCGAACGCGTCCCAAAACGCAATCTCTTCATTCTGGAGGAGCCCACCATCGGACTGCACATGGCCGATGTAAAACGTCTCGTCGACGTTATCCAGCGCCTCGTCGATGCCGGTCATTCGGTAATCGTCATTGAGCATAACCTCGACCTGATCGCCGAATCCGACTGGGTCATCGATCTTGGCCCCGAGGGTGGACAGGAAGGCGGAACGATTGTTTCGCAAGGCACACCGGAGGAAGTCGCGCGCAACAAACGCTCGCATACCGGGCAGTTTTTACGTACGCTCCTGGCCGGAAAATGAGCAAGCCTTACGAAGAATTGTTTGGCGGAGAAATCTGTTTGCGACCGCCACCCGGACCTCGCCACGAGGAGATTTGTAAACGCTTGCACGATCGTGTCGCGACCAGTGTCGGAAATGGCTCCGTGGTGCAACTGCTGTCACCTCGCACTCGGATCGCTCTGTCGCTTGACACCGAAGTCGCTCCAGATCTGACGCTCGTCATGGCCGCCAACCAAAAGCCTTTCCTGGTCGTGGAAATCGTCAGCCCGGAGGATCATCGCTGGGATACCGTGACGAAAAAATCCCTCTACGAAGAAATTAAAATCCCCAGACTCTGGATGGTTGACCCGCGTTACAACAACGTTGAAGTTTATCATGCCGGGCAGTATGGATTGACACTCAAGCAGATTCTGGCAGTCCGCGACGTTCTTTCCGACCCTCTGCTGCCGGATTTTCAATACGCCATGTCAGAGTTGTTTAAAGCGTAGGTCCCTTTCATTAGGACCGCTCAAATCCTCCTCCCACCGTATACTGTCACCTCCGATCCTTCTGCTAGAAAAGCAGAACTCGGCTTGGCATTCAGGAACGGCACAAACTTTTCACCGTAGAGCCCCTTCACACTACATTCCAATAGCGCTTCTTCCGCCTGCCAGACCCGCCATTTCGGATGCTCAACTCGATACTCCACGCAACCTCCATTTTTCTGCGCGGCGTATCCCCAATAATGCTCGGTAATGAATTCCTCCAACGCCCCTTCTTCCACCAACTGGGCACTCCCTTCTGTCTTCAAATGAATGCGATTCCAGCAACCTTGAAATCGCCATTCGTAATCTGTCGTTGGATTCGGTTTCGTAAGATCAAGTTTATGTCGAGTCGGCAGCGCCACGTAGTTTTCGTTGTAAAACAGCCGGGCAACTGCGGCGATCGCAAAACGTGGAACAATTTCCGCAATGAACACCACCCCACGTCTCCAGCCTTCCGGCCCTTTCCGTCGCACGTAAAAGCGCAAATTGATTTCTTCAAAATTCTCATGGAATGGGATGGCAAGGCCGCGCACCCTCGTCTTTTGAAACAGGAAGGCTACCATGCTCACATAAGTTTTACCGTCCCACGAATCCAGTTCGGTTCCCATGGGCACATAAGGACGCAAGATTTCCGGATCGAACTCGTAATTCAACATGGCAAGATAACGCCATTCAGCCGTAAGAAACGTCCGCTCGCGAATTGGCACTTTACCTATACTGGAGGATTCCATTGCTTAAACAGTAGCGTTTCGAAACCGGAATTGCTAATAGTCATGCCATGAAATTGGTTCCACGCATTTTCGCCGTCACTTTGGTTCTCATCTGTGGTCCTTTGGCGCAGGCCGAAACTTACGATCTTATCGTGCGGCACGGTCGCGTGGTGGATGGCACGGGCAATCCCGCCTACTTTGCTGATGTTGCAGTCACCAATGGCCACATCGCCGCCATCGGCAGAATCGATGGCGATGCGAAACGGGAAATTGACGCGAAAGGCCTGATTGTGGCTCCTGGATTTATCGACGTGCATACCCACGCTGACGAGGTTGCCGAAATGCCATATGCGGAAAATTTCATCCGCATGGGTGTCACCACGATTGTGGTGGGCAACTGCGGGGCTTCAGAGCTGAATATCGGCAACCTTTTCAAAAACATAGAAGCCACCAACGCTGCACTCAACGTTGCCTCCCTCATCGGCCACGGAACCGTGCGCGGAAAAGCCATGGGCGGTTCCTTCATGCGTCCGCCAACTCCGCAGGAACTGGACAAAATGGAGGGTTATGTCGATCAGGCGATGCGGGATGGCGCGGTGGGCCTTTCCACCGGGTTGATTTATCTGCCCGGAACCTTTGCCAAAACCGAGGAAATCATCGAACTCGCCAAAGTGGCTTCGAAGTATGATGGCATCTATGCCAGTCATATGCGCGATGAAGGCACCGGCATTTACAAGTCGTTGAATGAACTCTTCCGCATTGCCCGGGAAGCCCATATTCGCGCTGAAGTTTCCCACATCAAACTCTCCGGCAATTCAGTCTGGGGACAGACCGAAAAAGTAATTGCCGCCATCGAAAATGCCCGTGCCGAAGGTCTCGACATCACCCAGGACGAATACAGTTACGATGCCTCCAGCACCGGCATGAGCCAGCTTGTGCCTGATACTGCCCGCGAAGGCGGTCACGAAAAATTCCGGGAACGCATTAAGGATCCCGAACAGAAGTCCGCCATCATTGCCAAAATGAAGGCCAGCCTGAAAGAGCATGGACGAGATAATTACTCATACGCATTCATTGCCGAATATAAGCACGACCGGTCGTTACAAGGCCTTGATATAACCGAAGCCGCCAAAGCCAAGCGCGGTTCTGACTCCCTGGATGATCAGATCGAAATGATCCTGGAAATCGAGAGCAATGGCGGCGCCTCGGGAGTGTTTCATGGCATCAATGAAAAGGATCTCCAGATTTTTATGAGTCAACCCAACACCATGATTGCTTGTGATAGCGGCCTGCGCGAGTTCGGCAAAGGCGTGCCCCATCCGCGCGGTTATGGCAACAATCCCCGTGTGCTTGCGCGCTATGTTCGCGAGACTCACACCCTCAAGCTGGAAGATGCCATTCGCAAAATGACGACGCTTCCCGCCCAGACCTTCCAATTCAAGGATCGCGGCCAGTTGCGGGAAGGCAACTGGGCCGACCTCACCATTTTCGATCCCGAAAAAGTTCAAGATAACGCCACCTACAAGGAACCTCACCATTATCCCTCGGGTATCCCGTTCGTGATCGTAAATGGTGTGGCAGTCATCAAAAACGGCGAACTTACCGGCGAGCGCCCAGGCAAGGCCCTGCGTCACACCCCCAGCATACAATAAGTGCCCGTACTTCGGGGCAGCCTGCTAATCTCCGATTCCGTCCTTCCAGGCTGAGTTGAGTGTATATACGGAGAGTGACTGAATGGTCACGGAACCGCCGTCTGCTTTCACGGAAAGGCCGTTTTCATTTGGCAGCACGAACCTGGTGGATGAAATTTCACCCTCATTCACAAACGCCTCGATCGAGGCACGATCCACTAAAATCTCCACCGACTTTATTCGCCCCATGACGGAAACCGGGCCGGTGCCGGACTCGATCGACTTCGGAGTCAGAACGACCGGGATGCCTCGTATGTTAAAAGTGAGCCTGGCTCCTTCTGGAATTTCGACCTCCGCTTTAATGTGAAACAAACGACCTGAAGGCTCCAACGGCAGCACTTCATTGGCCTTCAAAACGCGATTCGTCCAGGCATCCTGCCCTTTGTGAAGCATTGCAATTTCGCGAATGGGTTGACGATATAAACGGGGACCGTTCGGAGTGCTTCGTAGCGTGAGTTCGCAGGGA
>NZ_ABOX02000054.1 GCF_000172555.1 Pedosphaera parvula Ellin514 | reverse complement strand
ATCCTGGATTTGTCCCGGGCTGACTCCGCGAATTTTATACGCCAATGGCAGTCCAGCATCCCCAGTTATCGTTTCAACTTTCAGCCCCATGGGATCGGTCGATTGATTCGCCAAATAAATCCAGGTTTCTCCAGTAGTACCAAAAACAACGGCCTGGCCACCGCCGAGCCTCGCCATGAGCGGTCCTTGATAATCCGAGCCACCATTGCAGTACACCCAATAAGCTTCGCCGGATTTCATGGTGGTGCGAAGCGGGTCGATGACCAGTGTCCACTGATCATTTACCAACCGATAAATCTTGTAGGGCTTGTGTGCGCTTGAGCCTGTAAAAAACTTGTCGAAAGTTGGAGGTGATTGATCGTCCAGGCAAAAACCAACCAAATTGAAAGAGTCGCTTTTCCACTTGGTCCGCTGGAAGCTTACCGTCCCCTGTATGGTCCAGGTAAAATCCTGCCCAGCATAAACCAGGTAAGCCCGGTTACCATGAATGGCAGCGAGGCTGGAAAGAAATGAATCAGGCCGGCCAGGAGCATACCAGGCGCCCCATCCATCTTTTTTCCATTTGATGGCACCGGGATTCTGAATGAATTCCACCGATGAATTGCCCCCGAAATAAGTCGTCACGATGGAAATCGGGGTGCCGCTGAAAACTGCTGCCGCATTGGTATTTAAAGGAGTGACCTGAAGAAAAACTGCATTCCAGCCTTTGTGAAGATTGATCGTCTGGGTGCGAACCAAGTCCGCCTTTACTGGTCCAACCATCGCCAGGGCGAGAATGAACACCGCTAACGTTGTCCAAAAAGTATACCTGCTGATTTTGTTCATAACAAAGCGCACTCTAAATACCGAAACCCAAACGAAAACGTCATTTGCCCAAGGCGCTCGCCTGGAGCAAAGCAGACAATGGCTGCTATTCTGAGTTTTCTAACCAGAGTTCAAAAGCCGTCCCAGCGTGAAGAAAAGTCTCGCGTCTACGGGACGTGACGCAAAAATTACCAACAACGCACCCGCCAAGAAAAATTTTGTCGTTAGGCTAGACGAAAAACGTTGGGTGTCAACATTATTGCCACCCGATCTTTTTCTCACTTTTCCAGCTGCCCAAAGAAATTTTTACGACTGACAAACTTGCAAGAACTCATTGCCTGACAGCGCAAAAGTCCCTTCCCCGTATCATCGTTTGCATATAAGCACGCAAACTGACGTGCCGCACAGACACATAATCTTAACAATCACATTTAAGCACAGGCACTTAGATGGAGTAAGTTAAGTCTGTTAACTAAAAACAATCTCCGAAGCCCGCTATTGATGTACTAGCTCATGCGGCTTGATCAACTTAAATCTCGCTTCCTTGCGCAACGAAGACCGTGGTTCATGCATCTCGGGATCGAGCAGCTAACAAACTTTAACGCTACATGTTGGAAAACTAGAGCCAAGACCCGCCAGTCGAGGTGAATTTCAATGCTTTCCACTCCTCACAGCATCATGTGAAATTGGGAAAGATTACTTTGAGGGATTCTTCATGGCCGGGAAATCAAGCCCAACTGATCCCCTTCCACCCAGCCTGCACCTCCTGTGGTTCGCACGAAAATAAACTTTCCACGCTGCTTTTCCAAGCGCGCACCCTCGCCGCCATGCAATCTGACTAAAACCTGCCCTTCACTGGTGGGAGTCAGTCGCAAGGGTGCTTCCTGGGAGAGAACAATTCCAAGCCTGGTTCGCGTATGCACGCCGATGATGCCGGGAATGGTGAGCAAAAAGAGGGCTAAAGCTGCGACTGCGAGTCCTTGATGCCAATCGGCCCGGCGCCAACGAAGTGCTCCCGGAAGCACCATCAGTGCCACAGCCAACCAAAAACTCACAAACGCAATCCAAATCCAGAGGTCCGGCGGCAGCCAGCTTGAACAGACTTCATACCAGGTCAGTTCTGGCGCATCCAATTGTGCCTCCCGGCGCGCAAACAGCAGGTTCTCGCGCGTCTGTTTGCTGAAAGGAGACAACCATTGCGCCTGCTCCCAGGCAAGAATTGCAGCGCCACCATGTCCGGCTTTCCATTCGGCGTTTCCAAGATTGTGCAATGCCCCGAAGGAAGGGGAAACCGTCGTGGCTTGACGAAAAAATTCCGCACTTTGGTCGAACTCACCACCAGCATATGCCTGCACTCCCTGCTTGAACAGCGCTTCGGTTGTTACCGGGTTTCCCGCAAACAGATTACTAACGCACAGCATGAGGAGCATGAACACGCAGCAAAAAACAGGTGACCATTCAAGCTTCTTGAACATTCTCATAAGCGCTCCCCGAGTTGTTCCAATAATTTTTCCAACTCTGATTGCTGCGCCAGCAAGCCGGTGACCTCGCGGGTCGTGCCACCAAAGAGGATCCCGTCGGCGGCCGCGAAAAAGTGTCTTACCAACTGACCGCTCTCACCTTCCCTTTGAGCCCTGGGCAAAACGTCCAGTACATCCGTGCACACCAAAGACTCCGGCCGGGCCGGCACATGGGGGGCACAGGCTTCGCGCAACGCGTTTATGCCGCTCAGCACAAAGCCATTGGTGTCTCCGCGTGCCGCAGCCCGGCGCGCTGCTTGAAGCTGCTTGCGAAGCCCGCGACGAGCTTTTCGCTTCAGAACCACCCCAGGGTTTTGTTCCAAATAACGTCGGCGCCTGTCCCAGGCCCAAAGCCCTCCTATTCCCGCGGCAGGCAATGCCTGCAACCCAAGAAACCACCACCTTTGCTGCAAAGGAGCCAGACTGGCTGCTCTCCCGGGCCTGGCGATAAGACCAGCCATCACAGGCGGTTTGTCCTCTTCAGCCAAATCCTGAGATTTGGAAGCATTGTCGGCTTCGCGTTCTTTGAGTGCCAGATCACCGCCGGGCGCGGGCTTTACTCGGATGGCTACAGTCGGGATGGTAAGATCGATGTAAATTTTCTTCCTGGGCTCAAAGTAGCTGAAAGGAATGGCGGTTGTGGCATCCACCTTATCTGAAAGCGGAACGAGGGTGTAGGTAAAACTGACAAACCCGCGTTGTTGCACAATGGCGGGTGGGAGTGAGTTATCGGCGACTGGCGGGAAACCCTCCCACTGTTTAAGCAAAGGCACTTGAGGAGGGCTTAAACGACCGAGATTACCGTCCCCGTGGAGATTGACAGTCATGGTAACCGGCTCACCCGCCCGCACTTCATCCTTCGAAAGTCTAGGTGGCTCCAATTGGTAATTACCTACTGCGCCGGTGAAGCCGGGCAGCTTGCCTTCTTCCGGCAACGCTTTCACGTTGAGCTTCACCGGATCGGAATCAACCAACAAACTGGTGCTTTGGAAGACCGGCGTCTGTCCAGGAACAATTCGGCTGGATACGCTATGCGCCTGACCAACAATCTCCTGTTCACCTTCACGCAGAGGCGTCACCATCACTTCCTGGATCAATGCCAGGATGTTGGTTCCGTTGCGTTGAATCGGTTCGCGACGCATGCCCAGCGAAAATGGTTCGGAGAAAATGAATTCACCCTTGATTTTAGCCTGGGCCAGACCGCCTACATTTCCATCACCGGTATCAGGCAGAACAAGGGATATTCTCAAAGCCTGGCCGACATAAACATCCTCCTTGGGTACTTGCAGGAACAGATGAGGCGGCTCGTAAGCGGCGATGCTTCCGGCGGACATTACTGTGAGCTTCGCTTCCGGCACTTTTACAGGCTTGCTGTAAGCGGTGATCTCGAAGGATGGAATCGTGAAAGTGCCAGTATTGGTAACGCTTAGGTGATATAAAATCGTAGTCTGCGGACGCAGCTTCAGGCCGCCCACGTTGTTATAAGATTGCCCCCGTCCCCCCTGATGCAATTCAAGTCCGGGAGGAACAGGCAGTTGATCAGGCACTTTTACTGATTCATCCAAAGCCGTCAGGACGACGCGATAAATAACCTTTCCTCCCACGGTTGCCACAGGAGGATCGAACTCAGCCTTGGCTTCTACTGGTGAGTCCATGTCGAAGGAAGCAGCCGAGGAAACGAGGCTGTCAAAAACATCAGGTCCACCCGGCGACGGCTGCAGATTACCCTGGACAACACGGAATGGACGCACGGTGGCTACGCGCGGACGGATTGAATTTGTAATTTGTCCGAAGCTGGAAATCCCGGTAAAGGACAGGCTGATGCCAAGGACTGTGCTTAAGGTTTTGCGCAACATCATTCGAGTTTTCACCAATCCTTGCGTTTACGGTCTTCCTTCTTCTCCCCGGTTTCCTTCATCCCCAGGGGAAGCTTGCGGTTTCCGTCCAGTTTCAACATGCCGAGCAACCGCTCCGCTTCTTCAGGTGTCAGCTGCCTTTCCTTGCCATCCTTTGACGGCCCCTCTTCCATTCCAGCTTTTGGTTCCTTGGGTTTCTTGTCATCTTCATCGTCATCATCTTCATCACCACCAGGACCTCCGGGCGGAGCCATCTCCTGTGGGAGTTTGCCTTTAAGCTTTTTCATTTTGTCACGCAGTTCCTGCTTCTGTTTATCCATCTGCCCCTGATTCTGCATCATCATTTGTTGAGTATCCACCAGCTTGGCGATACTCCGGTCCACCAACTCTGCATTCGTCTGCGCGTCCTTATCTGCAGAATTCATTTCGGCGGTACTTTTAAAATCTCCAGAGGCACGCTGCCACTTCGTCAGCACGCTGCCGTACGTCTGCATGGCGCGCTTTACCGCATCCGTGGCGCCTTTCAATTCCTTGCGCGCGCCGCGTCCCCGTTGATAGGCAGCGACCATCGCCTTGACATCGTCACTCACCAGGGCTTCATCCAAAGCTTTGATCGCCCCGCTTCCAGTATCCAAAGCCTGACTTGACCGAGGCCCTGCTGAACTCCCCTCCGGAGACTTCTTTAACTCTTCCAAACCCGTCTTGAATCGCACATGCCCCAAATTATAAAGAGCCGGACCTTGGACCTTTTCATTCTGACTGGCCACTGCGCTTTGCAGATAACTTTCGGCTTCACGCAACTTTCCATCGCGCAGCTTCTCCGTGCCGTTGTTATAAAGCTGGCGCGCTGTTTCCTGAGTATCTGAATCTCCGCCGCCAGTGGAAGCAGCCATGGTGGACAGTGCGAAAACCGCAATGATGAGCAGCGAGGCAAAGCTTGAACCCTGGATCCCCCGGCCTCTCCCTGTCTTTTGGTTGTGCTCGTTTGTCAGCATATATGTCATGGCGCGATATTGGAAACCTTGCGTCGCGTCCCAAGCAGGGATTCCACCACCAACAAGAGTATAACAGCCGCCACAAAAACATGGAACCGGTCCATTCCCATTTTTTTCTGTCGAGCCGCGATATTCGATTCGCTCGCACCTTCGAGCGCCCGCCGAATCCTGCCAAGTCCTTCTCCCAGCGGTCCAAGTGGTTGATAACTCCCATGTGTCATCTGGGCAATGGCGGTCAAGGTGGCTTCATCCAAGTGGCTCTCAACGACATTTCCCTGCTCGTCCTTAACATAGTCCAGCATGCCGCGTTCGTTCATAACTTTTATCGGGCTGCCGGCAGCCGTTCCCACACCGATGGTGTAAACCACGATTCCCTTTTCCGCGAGCGCTTGCGCCGTTTTGATGCCGGCTTTTTCCAAATCCTCACCATCGGTAATTAGGACCAGGATTTTATGGCGATCATTTTTTTCCATGGCTCGATAGGCTTCATCCAGCGCGCGACCGATATCCGTTCCACCGACCGGGATGGTTTGCTCATCGATGGCCAGCAAGGCATCGCGAAAAGCATCGTAGTCGAAAGTCAATGGACATTGCAAAAAGGCTTGTCCGGCAAAGGCGACCAGGCCCACACGACCTCGTCCATGCTGCTGAACAAAATCAAGAATGGCGTACTTGGAGCGCGACAAGCGGCTGGGCTGGACATCGGCTGCCAACATGCTCTTGGAACAATCGAGCAGGAACATGACATCTTCGCCCAACGCTTTTGACACCTCCGTAGTTTCACCCCACTGCGGCCGGGCCATGGCTATCCCGATTCCCGCAACGGCCACGACCAGAAGCAGGTTCTTCATCAATCGCCGGATGGGATTATGAGATTGCAACAGTCCTAAAATCAGTTCAGGAGCTGCGAATAATTTTAGTTGCCGGCTCCGGGCCCACGCCGCGTAGCGATGCAACAGGACCAGGCACAACGGCCCTAAAACAGCCAGCCAAAGCCAGCCTCGTTCTGCAAAATGTGGATGTCTGAAATCCATGCTAGTTTATCAAGGCACTCGCCTAAAACGGGTATTGGACAAAATCAATTCCAGCGCGAGCAACGCACCGGCGCCAATCAATGGCCACTGAAATAAAGGGGTGAAGGTGGTGAAACGCCGGAGCTTGACCTCGGTTTTTTCGAGTCGATCAATCTCGTTGTAAATGTTCTCCAGGTCACGGCGATTGGTGGCGCGATAAAACTTCCCGTGCGCCAACCGGGACATCTGGCCAAGCACAGAGTAGTTGGCAGGTTGGAGCATGATGGTTGGAATCAGTTCTCCACCGGGACCGTGTTTGAACTTTCCGGTGTCCACATCGAAGGCCGGCAGGTGGCTCGGCTCTTCAATTCCCAATCCAATGGTATAGATTTTCGCTCCGATGGCAGCCGCGAGTTGAGCGGCCGGAACCGGCTCGATCTCACCCTGATTATTATCTCCATCCGTCAGCAGAATAATGATGCGGCTTTTGCTGTCCTTGGACATCTGCAGCCTCTTGGTAGCTGCTGCCGTGGCGTCCCCGATGGCAGTCCCCAGTTCGCGGATAATACCTATATGCAACCGATGCAGGTTTTCAACGAGCCAATCGTGATTCAAGGTCAAGGGACTGGCCAGGTAAGGCACACCGGAGAAGACTATCAAACCAATGCGGTCATTGGGGCGCTTGTTGACGAAGTCCTCCAAAACCGCACTGGCGATGCCGAAGCGCGTACCCGTCTCATCATGCCCTCCCATATCCAGCACCATCATCGACCATGATAAATCGAACACCAGCATAATGTCCACGCCACTGGCCTGGGTTTCAGTGCGGTCATGCGCGAACCGTGGCCCGGCAAGTGCCACAACGAGCAAAGCCACCGTCATAATGCGCAGGAAGGCGAGCAGGCGTCCCGCTGCGGAACGAGCCGCACCACCCGCAGCCCGGGCAATTTCGGCACTTGAAAAACGCAGGGCGGAAAGCTTGCCTACGCGTCCGCGCAGAAAGGCATACACCGGCAGCAACGCCAGTAATGCCAGGAACCACGGATATTGAAATTGAAAATGGGAATTCATTTCGCCGGAGCGCTTACCGTTAACGGTGCGGTTTGGGACCGAATCTGCTTCAACTGGCTCTCAGTTTGATCGATTAATCCGGAGGCAGAAGTGATGATATCATTGTCGCTGCGAGAATGGGCGCCGGAAAACTTTTGCTCGTCGCATTCCCGGAGGAACCGGGCAAAATTTTGCTTCAAATCCTCGCCAAGGTCCGGTTGAGTTTGTAATGCCTTATTGATGTCCAAGGTCGTGTACTCACCAGGCGGCAAACATAACACCAGAACGAGGTAGTTTTTGATAATCTTAGAGACGCCAAAGGCATGCGCTTCACCCTTTGTTTGTCCCCGAAGTGCTTCCAACTCGCGTTTCGCCATCATCGCTGGCGCAGGCAGGATAGGTGGCTTTTTCCCTTTTCGCAACATGGCCCATGTCAGCGCCACTCCAAACAGAACGATCAAGCCCGCCGCCACCACCCAGCCAAACTGCTCCCAGAAACCTGGAGCCAACTCCCCTTTCGGCGGTCTTAAGGCGGTCAGGTCCTGTTGTGCAGACAGGGCATTGGGAGCAAATAGTGCAAAAACAGCGAACAGAATACATCCGCCGAATCGTGACTGTTTGCAGAAGAGACTCATCCCCTCCTCCTGCCGCGACGTGTTTCAAAGAATCTTTGCAGTATCTGCGCGTAGGGTTCTCCACTGCTGAATCGCAGTGTCTCCACCCCGGCCTGCGTCAATGCACGGTCCAAGTCGGATAACCTCGCTGCATTCTGCTCCGCGTAGGTTTGCCGGACACCGGCTCGTGCTGAATCCATTTCCAGAAGTTCCCCTGTCTCAGCATCTTCAATCGTCAATAAGCCAGCGTTGGGAATATGGCTCTCGCGTGGATCGTGCAAATGCACACAGATCAAGTCATGCCGCGCATTCGTCATCCCAATCTGCTGCACCATGTCCCGGCCATTTTTTGTGCCGACGGTGCCAGCACCAAAGCTGTGTAGAAAATCGGTGAGGAGGAAAACGATTGAGCGACGCCGAACGGCGTGGTTCAGAAAAGTCAGAGCCTGGGGAATGCTCGTTTTCCGGTTCTTTGGTTCGAAGAACAGCATTTCCTTGGTTAACCTGAGAATATGACTGCGTCCTTTGCGAGGGGGCAGGAACAATTCCACCTGGTCCGAAAAGAGCAACAATCCAACCTTATCGCTGCTTCGAGCGGCCGAGAATGCCAGGGTGGCAGCAATTTCCGTGGCGAACTCACGTTTGCTGCGCAGGTTGGAACCGAACGCTTCGGAAGCGGAAATATCCATGGCCAGGATGACACCCAGTTCGCGTTCCTCCCGAAATCGCTTCACGAATGGGCGGCCCATGCGATTGGTAACATTCCAATCAATGTCCCGCACATCATCACCCGGCATGTATTCACGCAGTTCCTCAAAATCCATGCCCCGACCTTTGAAATGACTCAGGTACGCACCGACCATCATGTCATTAACCAGCCGGTTGGTCCGGATTTCCACCCGGCGCACAGCTTCGAAGATTTCCTGAATGGTCATGGGCTACTGCAACTACTATGGCTGCAAGAGGTCATGTTGGACCGCAGTGAGGTTTTCAAGGCACGGGAATGGTATTGAGAATTTTTTTAATGATATCATCCGTTTTCACGGCCTGGGCTTCAGCTTCATACGTCAAAATAATTCTGTGCCGCAACACATCGGGAGCGATATTCTTTACGTCCTCCGGTGTCACGTAGGACCTGCCTTGCAACAGAGCCCATGCCTTGGCGGCGACGGTCAGAAAGATCGTCGCGCGTGGTGAAGCGCCAAATTGAATCAAATGCTTCACGTCCAGTTTGTATTTTTCCGGCGTGCGGGTGGCAAACACAAGATGGACTATATAATCGCGGATTTTTTCGTCCACATGAACGCCATCCACCAACTTACGGGTCTTGATGATTTCGTCCAACGAAATGACGGGCGTAATTTTGAAATCGGGCGAGGTAAACGCCATCTTGTCCAAAATCTTGCGTTCTTCTTCGAACGTAGGATAGCCGATCACCACCTTGAACATGAAGCGATCCACCTGCGCTTCGGGCAAGGGATACGTTCCCTCCTGATCGATGGGGTTCTCCGTAGCCAACACGAGGAAGGGCGATGGCAAGGGCATGGTTTCCCCGCCGAGGGTCACTTGTCGCTCCTGCATGGCCTCGAGCAAGGCCGACTGCACCTTGGCTGGGGCGCGGTTGATTTCGTCCGCCAGCACCAGATTGGCGAAGACAGGTCCGCGCGTGGCGTGGTACTTACCGTCCTGCGGACTGTAAATCAAAGTGCCAATGATATCGGCAGGCAGCAGGTCCGGGGTAAATTGGATACGATGGAACTGGGCCTGGATGGCGGCAGCCAACGTTCTCACCGAGAGCGTCTTAGCCAAGCCCGGTACACCTTCCAGAAGCACATGTCCGTTGGCCAGGAGGCCAACGAGAAGTCTGTCCACCAAGTATTCCTGGCCCACGATTACGTGGCCAATTTCCTTGCGCAAAGTATTCACCCAAGCCGAAGCTCTTTGCACATCCTCATTTATTTCGTTTAACGTAGCGGCCATTACGGGACAGTATAGGCGGTTTTTTGGGGTCGTGGGTAGTAAAAATCTTATTCGGATAAGAATTCAATCGCGCAACACGTTCAAAATTTTTTCAAAATTATCAAAGGATTTGTCGCCGACACCTGTCTTACCCATTAAAGAATAACGCCGCATGGCCGTAATAGATGAAGAAAAAGTATGGATTGGCAAAAGCCGTCAAGGCGACCATGAGGCATTTGAAGCACTCATCAAGTGTTATCAAAAAATGATTCACGCGCTGACATACCGGATGACTGGTTCTCTCACCGATGGTGAGGATCTGGCCCAGGACACTTTTATCCAGGCGTTTCGGCAGATCCATACCTACCGCGGAGACTCAAAGTTCTCGTCCTGGCTTTACCGCATCGGCATCAATTTATGTCTAAACTGGCGAAAAAGTCAGCAACGTCAGCAAAAAGCGCACGAGGAGTACGGTCAGAATTTGGATACGGAAACCACTCCCGATGGCAAACGTGCGCAACAAGTCCAGGAAGCGCTAATGAAACTGCGTCCAAAGCAACGAGCGGCGATTGTGCTTACCACCTATGACGGTCTGAATCACGCCGAAGCCGCCCAGGTTTTGGGTTGCTCCGAAACCACGGTCTCATGGCGCATTTTTGCCGCCCGCACGAAACTGAAAAAACTGCTTTCCAAAGCTCACACTAAAGAGGTGTCGCATGAATGATAAAGAGCTGGATGAAATACTGAAGTCCGCGCAAGTGCCTCAGCGTGATGAAGCCTATTGGAACAGTTTTGCAAAAGGCATTACGGCCAGACTCCATTGGCACAAGCCATCCATGGATCAAAGTGTTCACGCCAGCCCCCGACGGAGGCTCCTGGCAGCCTGGGGATTTGCCCTTGCCACCACCTGTATCGTTCTTGGTTTTACAGTCGGGTTCTGGCGTGGAAAGGAGTCGGGGTTCAATACTCAACAACTGGCTGATGCGAGAAAATATTATCATGAGATTGAAGGACTTTTTCCAAATCAAGTTAAGGCCATAGTATTTGATCAAAAAGGGACGCACCTGGTTCTTTCAGAGAACCCGAATGTGCCCAACTCCCCGCCCCTGCTGGTAAAAATTTGCGGACCGGAGGGTTGCAAGGGTTTCATCACCTTCAGCGGCCAAACCGTTCAAGCGAACGGTGAAACCTACCAGGTTTTGGCCACTCCCGAGGGCCAGGTGATGCTGGTTGGAAAAAGCTCATTCTGGGCTGGTAATGATAATGCCAATCTGGCGCAATCCCTGAAAATCGAAGCTAAACCTTTGGAAGCAGCCCTTTGAACCAAATGAACCTAATTTTTCGCCATGGAGATGGGAGTGCCAGCCTGCCGTTGGATGGAGATAACAGTCCATCCATCGGCAGGCCTTGGCTAACCAGCCAGTCCAATGTGACTCGACTCCACGGCACGGTTCCACTCCTGAGTGTGAAAGTTCAAAGGAATTACGGAACTCAATTATCCTATTGGTCAGAGAATTGGGCGGGAGGCAAACTTGCATCTACCATCAGGTGCCGATTGATGACACAAACATGAACTGGTTACGAAAATGGATTTTGTTGCTGCCATTCTGTGCGGCTCAGCCTCTCCTGGCACAACTGGAGGTTGTTCATTCTCGCGAGGTACAGTCTGTTTTTTCCGGTCCGGCCCGCTCGATCGAAGTGATCTTTCGCAATCCGGGAACCAGTGGCACAAACGTCTCCGTGCGCACCCGGATGTATCAGGTCAGTTCATCCACGGCAGCTCCTTTTGGAAAATCGGATCCCTGGAAGACCTTGCAGGTCCTTTCCAGTCAAACTGTGCTTGAATCAGGCACCTTCAATTTCCCGGAGGTGAAAAGCATGACTCGCTTTCTTATACAGTGGATTGATGACGCTGCCGGGGTCATCGGTAAAACGGAAGTTTTCGTCTTCCCCACCAATCTACTTACCGAACTGCATCCGCTGGCCAAAGGGCTTCCGGTGGGAGTTTATGATCCTGAAAACCATCTCAAACCGCTGCTCAAAGCTTACGCTCTCGATGTGGAAGACCTCGCGGATACCAAGGCGGAAAAGTTCTCGGGAAATCTGGCGATTGTTTGGTCACCCATTCACTTGAGCAGCAAATCTTCAGAGCTGAAACGCAAAGTTGCGATTCTGGCAAAAGCGGATAAAGCCGTAGTCTGGATTGTTCCTGATCAGGAACCAGGCGCCATGACAGAACCGCGGATGCTTCCCGTACAGGCAGTGAACGGCACTGTTGTAATCGTGCAATCCTCCCTTGTTTCTGATTTCCAATTAAACCCTCAATCACAATTGAATCTGCTCCGCGCAGTGGGATTGGCCACCATGCCGGAGCAACTTCATTTCTCCGAAAACAACCGATGAAAAGGTTTATCCACCATATGAAACTATCACTATCAACAATCGTAAGCCTGTTTTTGTTGCTCTGCGCCACCGCACGCGCGGCGGACCCGGATGTATTGACTGTGGCCATCTTCGATTTTGAATCGAAAGATGAAGCCGTGCACGATCTGGGTCCCAAAATCGCCACCCTGGTAAATGCCAATCTCTCCGCCGAACCGCAGATCATCACGGTTGAGCGGGCGGAACTGGAAAAGGTCCTGGGCGAACAGGAACTGGGACTTTCGGGAACCGTTTCCGCTGACACCGCTGCCAAGGTAGGACATCTTACCGGAGCGAAAGTGTTGGTTACCGGGCGTGTTTTCAAAGCGGACAAAGAATTGATCATGGTTGCCAAGATCATTGGCACGGAGACCAGCCGTGTTTATGGCGAACTGGTCAAGGGGACGGCGTCTGCCTCAATCTCCGATCTTTCCGCCGAGCTGGCAAAAAAAATTGGCAAAACCGTCTCGGAGAAAGGCGCAACGTTGGTTGCCAAATTCGAAAGCCCTGAGGAGAAAATTGATAAGCTTGTGAAATCGCTCAAAGAGGGCAAACGTCCCTCGGTATCGCTTAAGATTGCGGAACGCCACTTCGGTGGTGCTGTGATTGACCCCGCCGCAGAAACCGAACTTGCCATGATCCTGCAAAAGGCTGGATTTACTGTCCTGGATGACAAATCCACTGACAAGCCTGACATCGAAATCACCGGGGAAGCTTTCAGTGTTTATGGCATGCGCAAAGGCAATCTGATTTCGTGCCGTTCCCGTGTGGAAATCAAAGCTCAACAGCGGGAGGGTGGAAAGATCTTGACTCAGGATCGTCAAACCAGCGTGGCCGTGGATATTGCCGAGCAGACAGCGGCCAAAACCGCCCTGCAAAATGCCGCCCTGGAATTGGCTGAACGCCTGCTGCCGAAACTAACTGCGAAATAATCAATCCCCGGCATTGCATCCTGCATGTTAGCGAGTGGAAAAACCGGAGGCAGCCAGCGTGGTTTGCTCGAACTGATGTTGCCGATTATTCACTGTTGTCGAAATCCCGCCTTCATTCAGATTTTGGTTTTCTGCTGCGTGTTTAGCGGCGGAATTGCACAAGCTGACTTTCCGGGAAAATCGACCGATTCAAGTTCAATCAGGGTGGCGATGATGGATTTCAGCACGGATGATAACTCCTACCGGAATGCACAGGCTGCTGCAGATTTCGCAAGCATGTTGCAAACACGCCTTCAAGATGAGCCCGGAATTGAGTGGGTTGAGCGCACTCAACTGGAACTTGCCGGCCGCGAACTGGGGTTGGCTGAACTTGGGAACCTTGGTGAAACCGCTCCCGTCCGCCGCGGCAAGTGGGCCAAGGCAGAATGGCTGTTAACCGGTGAATTCTCCCACGACGATCAGAACCGGCGTACCTTGTCCTTTGAGGTGACTGATCTCCAGCACGCGGACACCTTGGTCACACAAACGTTGATACTTCCGGAAGCAGCCGGGGAGAATGCCTCGCCACAATCCCGCCAACTGGAAGCCGCTGCTGAAACCGTGCATCAAATTTTGGCCCTGTCGCGCTCGAAAGCGAAGGAAGCCTCCCATCAAGTCCTGGTCGCCCCACTCTTTTTTGCAGATCTTAGCACTTACGAACGGGGCACTGAAATTCTGCAGCGCGAGTTTTTTCAGGCTCTGCAGCAAGCGACGAAAACCAATTCGCAAATCCGGATCGTACGCTTTCCAAAGGCTTATCAATCCATGGATGAAGCAGAAATGGTTTTGGAAGGTTTTGCCGAAGCGGATCTCAATGCATGGCGACATTCTGCAGACCTCTACGTGTGGGGGTCCTATACCACTTCGAATATGCAGGAGTTGAAGGGAGCCAATCCGAAGTTGATGGTCACAGTCAATGTCTGGGACGGCGTTTTGCCGTTCAAAACATTCAAACAGGAAGTTGTTTTATCGAAGCAATGGACTGCTTCGCCCGAGCAGATCACCAGTCTTCTGCATAAAGCCACCCAACAAATCCTGTCGCAGGCTGGAAAGCACGGTCACCAAACGGACACGAGTCAGATGCGGCACGCCATCACGGAAGAAATTCTTAAAACCTACACCAGCCTTGAATCACAGGGACATCCAACGATGGGGCTGCATAACAAGGAAACTTTCATACAGGCTGTGCATATGCTGGAAACGGCCTGCTTTTTTGAACCAGGCAATTCCAAAGCCCACGCCCTGAGGATCAGTTGCCGCTGGGGATTTTGGGTGGATTTTGGATTTACAGTCAAAAGCGAGTTTTGGTCGAAGTGGCGAAGGAGCGTTGCCTGGGGCAAATATGTTGATCAATTTGGCTTGGGTGAAACCGTCACGTTGCCATTCCCGTACGGGTCACAGGGTATTTCCGCTCCATATCTTTCTTCGCTCGACGAGGTTTTGCGGATGTGGGCGACCCATAACAAAGCCCAAGCTTATGGTTTCCCGGCGGACATCCCCCCTGCCCTTGAAAAGGAATGGAAACAACAAATTGACGCAGAGCACTGGAAGAGGCTCTGCCGGGTTGCAGATTATTTCAAAACCAACTACGCCATCACCAATAATATTGATAAAAACCCGGCCTTCAAAATCTCTCCCTTGCGCATGGTGTTGGGAAGAATATTTGAGCAAGAGGATCATGTACCGGAACGATTACGATTGATCGAAGGGGTGTGGCCGCTTTGCATTGAGTTTTCCAAACATCTGGAAAGAACGCGGATTCTGCCAACGAACGAGGAACAAACCTTGAGAAAATGGTACACTCAGGTCGGCAAGCCCACGGAAGCAGACAAACTGCTGTCCTCACTTTTTGCTTTCCAAACATCAACGCCACCCTCACGGCCAGTGCAGAGGGATACCCGCCCGGCAGTACATCTACCAGCTCCGGCAATGGTGCAAAAGCCCTCTGCAACCGGGAACGACTGGTTGCGGCAGGTGCGCCCGATGTTTAACTTAAATCCGCCTCGTTTGCTTCCAACAGTTCTCAATCCTACTCTGCAGAGCATTTCCTTCCCCGAGCACGAGCAACTGCAAGTCATTAGACAACTGCTCTTCCACCAGGAAAAATTATGGATTCTGGCCGAAAGTGAAGCATCGGCCCAATCCAGTTCAGAAAAGCCCGAGATCTCGGCGGAGATGCACCGCAAAATGGGGAAACTGTGGTGTTACGATGTTGTCAAAAGCACACTGAGTCGCTGTGCCGACAGTTCCCTGCCGGAAAATATCCAATCGATGGCTCCGGGCGAGAATGGAATCTGGCTGGGAGGTTCCTCGCTTGGTTTCTATGGTTTAAATAATACAGGTGCGCGTTCCGTTGGATTGGCAGATGGGTTTAATCTGCACGAGACTGATGGTTTAACCGCTGCTTCCGATGGCGCAATATACGTAACCGGTGATTTCAAACTCCTGAGGTTGAAGACGCCGCACTCCAGATGGGAAAGCCTTCCTCTGCCACCAGCATCGTTTTCCCGTTCCAATGACCGTCATCCTTTCCTGGCAGCCAATGGAGAATGGTTATGCCTAAGCTCAGGTTCCACCCTGATTTACGATTTGACGCGAGGAAGTTGGAAAAACTTAAATGAGCTTCCCAACCTCCGATGCATGACTCCCGACGCTTCCGCTTTTTGGATGGGCACGGCTGAAAGTTTGGACCGCCTCACATTGGACAACTCTCATCTGGAGCATTGGAAAACACCGACCTCCGAACCGGGGATTTCCCTGCAGGAATCCCAGTTTTATTTCGCGAACACAAAAGACATTCCGGAAAGAAAAGTGGAGGAGGCAAGGCACAAAATATTTCAAGGATTGAAGAGCCTGCAGTCAAAGAGAAACAAACTGCATGGGAGTTCCTCGGAGCCATCTACATCGTCAAACGATCCCTTGCATCTGGATGCGCGCCTGCCGGACGGTGTCAGCGCCTTGGCGAATGACGGAGACTTCCTCTGGGTGGCCATCCGCAGTTATCCTTATTATGTCATGTTATTGCATAAACCCAGCCTCGCCTGGATAAGCTGCTTCAAGCTGGACCGCGAGGTTTCGAGTTTGGCGGTTTCCCGTGAATTTCTATGGGTGGGGACGCCTTATTCAGACTCGCCTCTTCAGCAGGTCAAAAAGCAAGACCTTCTTGCGGTCCCCAAGGAAAATTGGTTGAGCCTTGGGATTACACCCGGCGAACGAAACGAGTTGATTGAAAAAATGCCACTGCGAGCCAGGGCGCTCTTTGCCTTGTACGCGGGGAACGATTCCCAGGTGGCAGCCCTGCTAAAAAACAAGTCGGTCAGCGAGGCAAACCTGGAGGAATTATTCCTCCTGGCATTCAGCCACGACACCCTCGGTGTGAATGACCCGGAAACAGTGCGCGAGGCTTACGGGGAGATCATCAGGCGTTTTCCGGAAAGTCCATGGTCACAGTTTGCCGAAGAGGCAACGTTTGCCAACTATCAGGAGGCGAAACAAAAGGATCGGGAACGAACGCTGCTGGCAAAATATGATCGGAATAAAAACGGAATTCTTGATCCCAAGGAACGCGAGGCAATGGAAAAAGATCCCGATTATGTGAACGATGAAAGATCCTGGCACACGGATCAGCTTTCAGTCCAAATCAGGGAAATATTCAAGAGATCTGACCTCAATCATGATGGCAGGCTGGATGAGGAAGAGCTGAAGGTTCTGCGCCAACGAAGCTTGCTTTACGCAGAAGCTTCTCCAGAAATGATCAAGGGCAAAAAAATTGTATTTGCTCCGCTCATTTCCAGGGATTTCCCATCAGTCTCCCTTTTGCTCAAGCAATATGATGCGAATCACGACGGCTATCTGGATGAAAACGAGCTGAGAACATTCGCTGGTTCGTTCAAACAGGCAGAAACATTGCATCCCAAGTGAACTGATTATTCCTGAATGCCAAATCTGATGTTTTTAAAGCGCCATTTTCTCAAGTATGTGTTCTGCCCTCTGCTTTTGTTGGCGGGCAGTCTGTGCGCAGGCGCAGAGACGCCCCAACCTCACCTCGCGATACTGTCAGACCAGACATTCGGTCCAGCTGGCGATTTGCTTTCGGTGGAACTTTCGCATCAAACGAACATTGTGCTCCTGGAACGAAGTGAAATTGACAGGATTCTAAAGGAGCAGAACCTGGCGCTAAGCGAAACGAGCCTCAAGGATAATATTAAAGTGGGGCAAATTCTTGGCGCGGATGGATTGCTGACCTTGGGGTTGGTTCAAAGTGGTACAAACAGTCATTTGGCTGCCACGCTGATTGCGGTGAAACAAGGGGTGATTCTGGATGTGATGGAATCGCCCTGGCCAATAAAGGAGATCGGTGAGTGGCCCAGGCTGGTCAGGGCGCATTTTCAGGAATATCTCCCGAAACTGGGCGTACTGCCCAAGGATGCGTTGCCAATCTCAGTCCTAAATCTGCGGTCAGCGGCGAACTCGCAGGAAACCAAAAAACTGGAGCGTGAATTGACAGAACTGCTCTTAAACCGGCTCACACATGAGCGGGAATTATTTGTGCTTGAGCGTCGCAAATTGGACAAGCTCACCACAGAAAAGGAATTCAATAAGACTGAAGAATCGCCATTCTGGAATGGGAGTTATTTGCTGGAGGGAATCATTGATAAAAATGGTTATTCGAAGGAGGAAGCCACGATCAGCGCACGGTTGGTGCCTCCTGGTGGCGAAACGCCGGTGGAGATTGAAATCTTCGGGAAACGAAACCAGCCGGAGCAGATGATTGAGCAGTTGGCAAGGCGGATCATGGCATCGTTGAAGAAGAAAAGCTCAGCGCCGGAGTGGAAACCGGCAGCCGAGGCGATGCAATACTATGAGGAAGCGAAGTGGGCATTGAAATGGAACGTGAACCAGGAGGCACAAGCTGCGGCGGAATCGGCCTGGGCACTGGGCAAACGGGATATGGATTGCGCGCTGGTAAGGATAAATTCCTATCTGGCGGAGATTGTGCCTGATCCGGGTTACCAACGTGGGACGCTGAGTGGGTTTAAGGATGAACAAAGGATTATTTGGACTCTGGAACAAATTAAGACCAATGACAATGCCGCAGGATTGTTTTGGGAGCACCCAGTCGATAATGGTGATATCATTCGGTATCTCACCATCGCAAATTCACCTCAAGAAGGACAACTTGATGCTTCGATCCACATACTAAGTCTATATTACGAATTCGCTCAGACCACCTCACCGCAGGAACCCAGGATGGATTCAGCGTGGTATCGCTTGGGTGTCAATTCGCTGATCCGTGCATCACAGGTTTTACAGCACTATTATTTAATGCGCGAATCGCAAAAAGGGGTTAAAAATAAGCTCGCGGAACTTCGCAGGCTGGCGCGTGCTGTTTCGGAATACATTCTGAAATCACCTTCCGTGCGAGATGCATATTGGGTTGGAGAACGAGTTGCTACGCACGACGAACTGGCTCGCTTTTCGGCAGGTCAGAATATATTTCAATGCAAGCTGCTATGGGGCTCCGTATGGCAGGAAGCGCCAGAAGATTCAATTGCGCTCTACCGCGATTTGATGAGGAGCGATGTGTTTTGTTACATCCACAAAGATTTCTGGTTCCGGGGAATTGAATTCCCACGGTTGGCAGCGTGGAGACCAGAGGACAAGCAGAAGGTTCCACTGGTTTGGAATCAGTTCGTTCAAGGGATGGAGGCTTCGACTAATTTGATGCTGAGACTGGAGGCCAAAAGCCTTGAGCTGGCACGAACCGCTGATCCTCAGGAATCGGAGGTTGCCTTCACCAACCTATTCAAGCTGCTTTTCGATAATCGTGAAGCCATCGTCACTAATAATGTCGAAGTGTTATATCAAAACTGGGGACTGGGAGATCTGGTGGGCACCTGGCACCTGGGCTTAAAACCGGGCTTAGCTAAATTGGGCAAATTATATAATTCGGAATATGCGCCCAAACTTGCGGCCATGGATCAGGAATATTGGACGAGGAGTAGTGAGAGAAAGATACAACGCGAAAACCAGGTATTATTTGAACAACAGAAAGAAATCCTGAAGGGCACATCATACGAATTTTTTACCTTCGAGCATGCTTTCCAGTTCTTTCAGTACACACCCGCCCAAGCCTTGGAACTGAAACCATTATTAGCGAATTATAAGACAAATCTTTCAACGCAGACATCGAACCTGCCAGAAAGACAAAAGGCCCAATTAAGCAGTGCGATATTTCGAGTTGAAATAATTGAGAAGAGGGTGAATGAAATCCTGCGCACTTCCCAAAATCCAACTGCCAGGAAAGAGCCTGTCAATCAAACAAACGCCTTCCGTCTCAATTCCAAGGAAGCGCACGGGCCCGATTCCTCAGCCAAACCCTTGCTTGTGGAAAAATACTTTGAAATCCCTGAGAGGGATTTTCCGGCGGAAAAGATTGCTCACTTAAGAACACTTTCCCATGTTGTTCGCGAAGGAAAGTTGTTCGTCGATTTGCGCTATGATGAGAGACAACCGAATGCAGGGCCCTTGTTCCGCGCCGCCGTAGGCATTTGGAATCCACAAAACGAGGGGTGGCGGATAATTCCTTACCCTGCAAACGGTAATGCTGGTATTAATCAGCTTTCCGTTCCAATTGGCTTCATGGGCCAGGAGGAGCTGACCTCACAATTTGAGTTTTTCAACGGAGCGCTGTACATCAGCGATTGGGAGGGTATAAAGCGTTATGATTCGAGGACAATGGAGTGGGAGGATTTACACCTGCCCGAAGCAAGGCTTTGTCAGCTTTTTGCCATGGGCGGCCGCCTATATGCATCGAGTGACGATAGCATTTTTGAAATACTGGATCAAGGGCACAGCACACGACTGCTGGCCAGCATACGCAGAAGACCGGAGATAACATTATTGGATTCGCTGGAAAGCCTGGATAAGCCGGTTTTATTTCCGGGACCCGGCAAAACCGTTCGCACGTCCGTTAATGGCAGTATTTACAGCTGGGATGGACAGGCCTGGAACCGGAGTTTGAGCCTGAAGTTGAACAAAGGTCCGGAAGATTTCGCGGATGGGACGCTGCTGCGTTTTGTTCCTTTGAGTGGTGCGGCACAGATCTGGTTCCTGCCGCATGCTGAAACGAATGCAGTCTTTTGCTGGCAGGAGCGGGTAGGAAATCCATATTTGAGGCCAGCCACGACTGGGGAACCTCAAACCAATGTCGCTTCGGCACCGAAGCCGTTCTGGAAGCCAAAACCGGGCGTGCAAATAGCACAAGGCGCGTGCGTCGCCATAAACACCAATTTATATTTTTTCCAGGAGGATTGCGGCGTTACAAACCTCTCGGGACATATGACGGCGGTAGAAAGGAACGGCCATCATGGTTTCCTGTTTTGCCTGAATCCCGAAGTGCAGGACCCTTTGTCGATTCCCTTAAAGTTTGATACTGAGCACGGAGCGGTTCCGAGTTCCACTTTATTTAGAAGAGCGCCGCGGATGGGCCTTACCTTTCCCTGGATGGCTACGATTGCCGGCAAACTGGTAATTGGACATGGGAGTCTTCCTGGCATCTGGGTAATCCCTCAAACGCAAATCGATGCAGCCATTGCTCGCGACATGCAAGATAACCAGTCACGCCGTCGAGAGGCTGAGAAGAAGCCGGAGGATCTGCGGAAAGAGCTGATGGCTCGATACGATCATAATCATGACGGCACTCTTGATGCGGAAGAAAGTGAAGCGGCCGTATTGGATCCGGCCTGGTTGGAACTCAATTGGCCTTTAATCGATACCAACGGCAACGGGTTACTGGATGCGGAAGATAATCTGAATCTCTTTGATGCCAATGGTAATGACCAGGCGGAAGAGGCCGAGCTTTCCGCCATTGATAAAATTCAATCCGTTGTTGCAGCCAAACTCCTCGAACGTTGGGATCAGAACCGCGATGGGGTGTTGGATGAACAGGAACTGCGGGCGCTTGAGAGCGAAGACAGACGCACCCGCCCCAAAGCCCAATTTCATGTGAGTGTGTCTTTCTGTTTAGGTTTCGATGCTGATCGCGACCGATCGTTGGACCAAAAGGAACTTCAAGAAATGCTGGCTGTTTACACTCACAACAGCATTCTGACTGCGCGCCCCAGCTGGCCGGACATGCGCCCGCGCGTGCCGTTGTTTGCCTTCCAATGGAACGATCCCGGAACCCGGCAACTATACCAGAAAGTGGTGGAGCATCTTTGGCGGCAACAAAGAACTGCAGGTGTCGAAAAGATCAAATAGAGACCCAAACTAAGTCACAATTCATTTTCAAAATGCGAGAACATGTAAAAACGGTGGGTGGTTGCAGTGCCAATACTTATGAAGCGCAGGCTCGTTAATTATTTATTTTGCTGCCTTCTCTTGATTGGGTTTGGCCTGTCTGTTCGTGCGAATGAAAACCAGCCTCGCCTGGCCATACTTTCCGGTTCAGAATTCAGCCAGGCGGGCGACCTGCTTGCGGTGGAGCTTTCCGGGCAGACCAACGTTGTTCTCCTGGAACGAAATGAAATCGACAAAATTCTAAAGGAACAAAAGCTGGCGCAAAGCGGGATCAGCATCAAGGAAAGCATCGACGTGGGACACATTCTGGGGGCGGATGGGTTACTGACCTTGGGGTTGGTTCAAAGCGGCACAAACAGCCATTTGGCTGCCACGCTGATTGCGGTGAAACAAGGGGTGATTCTGGATGTGATGGAGTCCCCGTGGCCAATGAAGGATTCGGGTGAATGGGCAAAACTGGTCAGGGCACACTTCCAGCCGTTTCTGCCCAAACTGGGTGTGCTGACAAAGGATGCATTGCCGATCTCGGTTCTCAATCTCCGCTCTGCCGCCAGTTCGCCGGAGTCCAAACAATTCGAGCACCAATTAACCGAACTGCTCCTCAACCGCCTCACTCATGAGAAAGAATTGTTCGTCCTTGAACGTCGCAAACTGGACAAGCTGACCACGGAAAAGGAGTTTTCGAAAACGGAAGACTCCCCCTTCTGGAACGGGAGTTATTTGTTGGAAGGGATTGTGGATAAAAACGGTTATTCAAAGGAGGAAGCCACGATCAGCGCACGGTTGGTGCCTCCCGGCGGTGGAACGCCGGTGGAGATTGAGATCTCCGGGAAACGGAACCAGCCCGAGCAAATGATTGAGCAGTTGGCAAGGCAGATCATGGCATCCCTAAAGAAACAAAGCTCAGCGCCGGAATGGAAGCCGGCGGCGGAGGCGATACAATTCTATGAGGAAGCTAAATGGGCGTTGAAATGGCAAGTAAACAAGGAGGCACAGGCTGCGGCGGAAGCAGCTTGGGCTCTGGGCAAACGGGACTTGGACTGTGCCATGGTGCGAATTCAAGCACATTTGACAGACGCGCTTCCGGATCCGCATTTCGTGGAGAGTTCGCTTTCTGAAACCACCGCCACGGATGAGGAGGCTCGATCGACACTGGATGATGATAAGAGGACATATCATCCTGCTGCGATGATCTGGGAACGTGGTGGATTGGATGGCAAGTTCGTTCGCATACTGATGGTGTTGAATCAACCCGATCAGGAAAAGCTTGCCGGGGCCATTCACGTATTAGGCCTCTATCGCGAATTCAGCCAGAGCCTGCCAGCGGAAGAACCAAAAATGGACTCGGACTGGTATCGTTTGGGAGTCAGCACCCTGACGGGAGCATCGAAAGTGTTGCAGCATTTCTATCTCGTGCCAGAGGCACAGAAGGGGGTGGAAGATAAGCTCGCGGAACTGCGCCGCCTGGCGCGGGAGGTTTCAGATTACATTTTAAAATCGCCTTCAGTGCGGGACGCGTATTGGGTGGGAAACCAGTTCGCCACGCATGACACACTAGGCCGATTTTCGGAGGCGCCGAATATTTTTCAATGCAAGCTGCATTGGGGTCCCTTCTGGCAGGAAAAACCAGAAGATACCATAGCACTCTACCGCGGTTTAATGAGCAGCGAAGTGTTTTGCTACATCCACAAGGATCTTTGGTTCCGGGAGCTTGCAAGTCCACTGCTCCCCGCTTGGAATCAGCAAGACAAGGAAAGGGGACGACTGCTCTGGAGTCAGTTCAGGCAGGAGCTGGATAGTTCGACAAATTTGTTCCTCAAACTGGAGGCCAGTAGTCTGCAAGTGGCACAGGCAGCCAACGAGAAGGAACTGGCGAATTCATTTAACAGCCTGATCTCCCTCTTGTTTGACAATCACGATGCGATTGTCACAAACAATGTTGAATTGCTCTATCTTAACTGGAGACTCGGTGATCTGGTTGGTCGCAATGGCTTGGATCATTCAAGTGCAGTGAAGGAAAAATTAGAGCAGCAGCTTTATCATGAGTATTGGGCGAAGCTCGAGGCAATGGACAGCGAGTATTGGAACAATCTGCGTTTGCGCAAACAGCAACAGGAAAACGACGTTTTGTTCGAGAAGCAGAAGGAAATTCTGAAAGGCAACTCATATGAATTCTTCGCATTCAACCGCGCATTCAGTTTCTATCAATACTCACCCGCGCAAGCAGCGGAGCTGGAGCCGTTATGCGCCAGTTACAAATCAAATCTCCTGGCTCGAGCATCAAGCTTGACCGGTGTGGAAATGAGCAAATTACAAGGTGGCATTTCCCAAGTCACGATCGTTGAGGGCAGATTGGCGAGGATTCTTCATCCATCTTCTCAAACGGTGAAAAGCGCAAATACCAATGTGATCGTTGTCAGGCCCGTTGAGTTGAAAGCGCCGGAAATGTCTGCGCAGGCATTGTTGGTGGATAAGTTCTTTGCCATACCTGAAAAGCTGCTTCCTGGTGAAACCCCTTCCAACATCAAAGTTTTTTCCCATCGTGTGCGGGAAGGCAAATTATTACTTGATCTGCGCTATGATGAGACCGCGCATAATTCCTCGCCCATTTCCGATCGAGCTGCCATTGCCATTTTGGATCCAAAAAATGGAGCCTGGCAAATAATTCCGTATCCGCCCAGCGATGATCCATACGCAAGACCCACGGGGTTCAATGGCGCGAAGGACGAGAGCTTTTACTTTGAACTGTTCAAGTCGGCTGTGTACCTCAGCGCGGTGGGCGTAATGCGGTATGACCTGGAATCCAGGCATTGGGAGAAAGTCGAGATACCTGAGCCCAAGCTCTGTCAGCTGTATGCCATTGGGGATCATTTGTACGCAGCAAATGACGAGAGTATTTTCGAAATCCTGGATCGAGGGCATGGCACACGAATGCTGGCCAGCAACCGGCGACGTCCGGCGGTAACGGCGCTGGACTCCCTGAGTAGCCTCAATTCTCCCCTGCTCTTTCCAGGACCTGACCAGACCGTCCGGACCTGTATTGGGAACAAGCTCTATACCTGGAATGGAAAGGACTGGGAAGAAAGCATGAATCTAGCAGTGACCAGGCGTCCGGAAGTATTTGAGGAGGGCACCTTGTTACGCTCCAATCCCGTGAGAGGCGAGGCTCAGGTTTGGTTTCTGGCGCATACCGGAACCAATGCCAATCTTTATTGGGAAGAGCAAGTCTTTGAGCTTTACGGTGGCGGCATTCCAAGTACCGGGATGTTTAACAATAAACTGGCTACGAACAATTCGAAGCCCAAGCCCATTTGGAAACCAAACTCTCCCATGCAGACGGCAGGCGCGCCAGGTATTGCAACGCTAACAAACGTGCATTTTTTCCAGGAGGATTGTGCAGTTACCAATACGGCCAAGGAATGGTCGGCTGCTGAAAAGAACGGGCATCATGCGTTTCTCGTTTGCCTGGAAAGCGGGATGCCAAAGCCACTGTTCGTTCCTTTGAAATTCGATGTGGCTCGCGGTCCCGTTCCGAGCGCGAGTTTAGGCTCACAAAAGGGATTCTGGGGTCTTGGTTCTCCTTGGTTGGCTCATGCTGCGGATGGCCTGATGATCGGTTATCCTGGCACGCCCGGCGTTTGGCTCATTCCTGATGCACAACTTCAAGCGGCCATCAATCATGAAAGGGAACTTACGTTGCAGCAGGAGGCAGAGGAGGTTGCCAGAATAAAGCGTCTGCAACAGGAGTTGCTGTCTCAGTATGACCTGAACCACGACGGAAACTTGAATCCGGAAGAGAAGGAAGCGGCAGTGAAGGATCTACGCTGGCTGGAAGTGAACTGGCCTGCAATCGACACGAATAAAAATGGTTTCCTGGATGAGGAAGACAACCTCGCCCTATTCGATGCGAATGAAAATGGCCAAGTGGATGACTCGGAGTTGCAGGCAATGGACAAAGTTCAAACGCTGGTTGCAGCAGAACTGCTACGCCGATGGGATCAGGATCGCGATGGCGCGCTGAGCGAACAGGAATTGAGGACAGTCGTGATGGAGGAGAATCAACTGCACGCAACAGCCCGGACCTATTTTAATATGATGGCCTGGCTCAACTACGATAAAGACCATGACAGGAGATTGAACCAGCAAGAACTTGAAAGCTTGCTCATCTCCCTGACAAGACGCGCGATTGTGAATGCGCAGCCTCGTCCACGCGGATTTATGCCCACGCCCTTATACAATTGGAGTGACCCGGCCACTCTGGAAAAGTATAAAGGAATAATTGAGTATCTCTGGCAAAAGCAACGCGGCCAGACAGAGAAGATCGCGAAGCCATGAGCAAGGTTTGCCGCACCAGGTAAACAGAGATTTTAAAAGCAACTTCTATCCCTGCTCTCTTCAGAAATAAAACCTGACTTGCCTGGCTTGTCGTCCACTGCCCTGCCCTGTTATTGGGAGGTGCCGTTGAACTCAAATAATTTCCAAGGATTTCTGTCGGGAAATTGTCATGCCAAATTTACATTGCCGCAGAAATGGATTTGGAGACCTATTTCGGCGAGCATGGCGGCTTTGATGCGGCAGGCGCGATGGGCTTGCTTCTCGCTGGGAGCGTAGACGACCTGGATGTGATTTGATTTGTGACGGGCCATCATCTGGTCGCGGGTGATGCCATCGAACACGGCGTGCATGATGGGCCATTGCGGGGTGGTTTCGCGCCAGCGGCGGGCGGTTTCCTCCTCGGGCAGTTCGACAACGCTGGCGACGCCGAGGTCGCAATGGAGTTTGCCATCCATGACGAAGATGCGGCTCCAGACGATTTTGCCTGGTTTGCTGACACCTTTGAGACTGCCACCACCCAGGCGGAAGTACATGGGCGGCTGGCGTTCGCTGGAACTTCCTTTCCATCCGCCAACAAAATGCGCGGGCGGCGCCGCACCGGAAATTAAGAGCACCCAAACATAGTCGTTGATACCTTCACCAGTGAAGTGCTGGCCCCAGCGCAAATCGTGCAACGTGTTTTCAGGCGGAAGACCGAGTTCGCGCCAGAGTCGGTAGGTGACGAGGCCATCGAGACCGGCGCATTCATCGACTTCGTTGAAGTGGGGCAAGGCTTCGCGGGCGAAGAGGAGTCGGCCGGTGCGAGGACATTTTACCGGGGGACGTTCCACACTGTTGAGCGTGCCTTCCACGAGGTCGCTGGCGGGGGTAAGGTCTTTGAGACCTTGCTGATATTGTATGCCGATGGTGGAGCAGCCGAACTCATCGGCGAGGCGAACGGCGGCAATATACATTTTGCACTGTTGGAGGGTTTGCGATTCGGTGAGTTCAGTGGCCTCATCCCTGCCCCAGTGGAATTTCACTCCCTTCTTCAAATACCAGCGCACCACTTCGCGGGCTTCTGCGTCCGCGACTTGTTGCATGGCAGCATACAGGGAGGATTGGCTGAGTCGTTCCTTGAAGAGACCGGTGGGATGCAGCAGTTCGTCGGGGACGATTGCATTGAACATGCCCATGCAGCCTTCATCGAACACGCCCATGATGGCTTTTTGCGCCTTGAATTCGCGGCCCATACGGCGTCCGAGGCGTTCATCAGCAGCGGGAAGTTTGACGTGTTCCAAGTCGCGCACATGGCTTTGGTCGTGGGTAATGCTGCCTGTCTTGAGCCATTCGCGAAGGCCGTTCTTGAAATAATCGTCGGTAAAATCCTCGCTCCACAAACTGCTGTAGCGAATGCCGGCTTTGGTCATGGACCCGTTGAGATTGAGCAGGCCGACCAGACCGGGCCAGGTGCCGCTCCAATTGGCAACCGTGAGGATGGGTCCTTGATGAGTCAGGAGACCGTGCAGCAAATGATGGCTGTACTGCCAGACGCTCTCGGCAACGATTAAGGGAGCATTTGGGTCCAGCTTGCGAAATACTTCCATTCCCATTTTTTGAGAGTCGATAAAGCCGTGCTTTTTTGCACGGTCATACGGGTGGGCACGCATGACCGTCCAGCCTTCGGCTTTCAATGCACGGGTAAGGCTGGCTTCCATGTTAGCCTGCGCAGACCAGCATTGCTGATTGGCAGTGAGGCGAAGGTCGCCACTAGCCATGAGGTAAGCGTGCCTCGGGCTCAACCGTCTGATCGATTTCATAATCAAAGTTTAAAAGTATTTTTATGTGCCAATGCCTGGCTGTCCCACGAGCTTTTGAGCTGCTTATTTAGCAGTGGAGTCTGGTGGAGTCACTGCAGAATTGCAGAAATCCATTAAGTTTTTTTATCACGCCGGGTTGATGAGCCGTGTGACCAAGCCAAACCAGAATGCAATTTCACCACGGATTGACACGGACCAACACGGATTAAGAAGAGGTGAAACACACTTGAACCGGAATTGGAGAGAAGTCTTGCGGTGATGGCTGGGAAAAGCAGTGACAGGGTGCAAACCGACCTGATGTTTGGCTGCGTGGCTAATGAAACGATGCCTTCTCTGCTCCAGTCATGGTAGAGTTTGGGAACGGCGAATGCGGCGGTGGATTGGCGGACGGCTCTTCGGGAGCTTCAGGAATTTGCAAGGGCAGCCAAAGGGAGGTTTCGGCACCCGAGGTCAAACGCTGGCCAGCGAGGTAGCGAAAATGTTCCTGCAACTTCAAGCGGGCCCGGACGAAGCTGACCACTGGCCAGGCAAGGAACAAGGCGGCGCCGATGAAATACAGGACGAGCAGCAGCATGGGGCCGACGATGACATAAAAAGTTGTTTTAAAGGTGGCCTGGCTTTCATTTTTGGAGCAGAGCCCGAACCAAATCCCAGCCCAGGTGACCCCTTGAAAATCGAGCAGGAAGAAGAGAATGAACGCTGCCTCCACGAACAACACAGTGTCGCCAAAGCGATGCCCGAGCTCCCCGGTGGCCGCCTGGCCAAAAGCCTGGTAAAGCGCGGCATAGACACCGGTCACTTCAAAAGCGAGAAGCACCAGGATTGGTTTAAGAAAAGTCCGCTTGAGAGCAAGAACCTGACCTTGAAGGATGTCCTGCACTTTTATGGGGGTGGTTAAGAGGATTTCCAAAGTACTGTTGCGACGAGCCTCGGCATGGCAACGACAGGCTTGTGAAGCGACGAGCACTTTTACGGCGGCGTTGATGAGGATGAGCAAACCCACGAATCCAAACCCTGCCATGAACGACATGAATGTTTGGATCGGTGTGATTCGGACAGTATAGGTATTGCTTTGAGCCGTCGTCATGAGCTGAGGCTTTGTAAGGAGACTATAAAACAACGGGAAGGCGAAGATTAAGGCGATAATCAATCCTGCAAAAAAGACCAGTAACCAGACCAGGCGCGGCGTGCTGATATTGTGACTTGCAAGCCATGAGATGGGATTGTGGTCGAGCAGGAGGGCACGAATTTTTGCCCGTTGCTCAGAGTATTTGGGATTCGAGACCGAGGCGGACGAGGTTGCTTTAGGCGAAGTAGAAGCCGAGCCGAAGAGCTCACCCTCGCGAAAAAGTTTAATCGTCCTCGAGGCATCGGCGAGAAAGCACGCGATAAAGGCCTGGGTCAGCAACAAGGATTCCCAATAATAAAACGGATGGGCCGCGTAGCTGAAAATGGGGGCGGCAAAAAAAGCATATGCCGGGCTGAGCGGAGCGAAGTGACTGGCTTTGAACGGGACGGGTGCCAGCAAAAACAACATTACCAAAAAGAAGGTGCCACCCATGGCTGAACTGACAGAGTGGCTGCGGGAAGAAACCCAAACACCAACAGCCAGCGAAAAGAAAAGAACATTCACCAGGGCAAATCCCATGCGCCAGATTTCGCCCATCGTCATACCGCCGAGCAGAAGTGACCAGGAGAGAATCGGCAGAATGGCGAGGAGGCTGTAAATTGAGGCCAGGAGAGCGGCAGCCAGTTTTCCAAGCACGACATCATAGCCATTGAGGTCGGTAAGAAAGAGCAATCCGAGAGTGCCTTCGCGTTTCTCTCCACTCAATGAATCCGCGGTACTCCAAATACCTGAGAGCGCGCAGAGCACCAGCGCCAGGCAGGAGACTATAATATAGAGCGCTCTTCCCAATGAGACAGACGTGGTGACAAAGGGAAGCAACAAAATTTCAGCCAATACAATCACCGCGAGAAATGCCGCTACCAAAGCACGTTTGCGATAAGTGCCAGGTCGCCGTGCAACCACGCGCAATTCACGTTCCACTATGGGTAGAAAGGTCATTTAATCCTTGAGTATCCCTTCCAAGACTTCCGACAGATTAACATGGAGGATGGCCTTGGGGTAGAAAAATCGGGAGAACATTTGAAAAAGTCTCAGGATTATAGTTGGTCGCTTATTGAAGTAACCGTGGACGGCATAGTAACGTCCTTTTCAGCATGCCTGCCAAATTGAAAAAAATAGCCTTGCTCCTTTCGTTGTCCACCACCCTGCTCTGCGCATCAGAAAAGGCCGGAAGCATCAGTAATTTTGCAGGGAATGGGAAAAAGGGATTTTCGGGCGATGGCGCGGCAGCCAAGGGTGCGGAGTTGAATGGCCCGACTGGAATTGTGCGCGGCAGTGATGGTTCGCTCTATATTTGCGACACGGAGAATCATCGCATCCGCAAGGTGACAGCGGATGGCAACATCAGCACCGTGGCGGGAACGGGCGAACACGGTTGGAGTGGTGATGGAGGGCCAGCCACAGCGGCGAAGCTGAACGAGCCTTACGAAGTGCGGCTGGACCAGGCTGAAAATCTATTTTGGGTGGAGCGACTGAGCCACACGGTGAGGAAGTGCGATGCGAAGACAGGGATCGTGACGACAATCGCCGGAAATGGGACGGCGGGATTTTCCGGCGATGGCGGACCAGCGACTAAAGCACAGATGAACGAGCCGCATAGCATCGGGTTCGACAAGGCTGGGAATTTATATATTTGCGACGTGAGGAATCATCGCATCCGCAAAGTAGATATGAAGAGCGGGATGATCTCGACCTTTTGCGGAACGGGTGAAAGGAAACCGACGCCGGATGGGACGGCGATTGGAAATGCTCCGTTGAATGGACCGAGAGCCTTGGATTTTGGGCCGGATGGAAATCTTTGGGTGGCTTTGAGGGAAGGCAACGCGGTTTATAAAATCGATATGGAGAAAGGGAGGATTTTTCACGTCGCGGGAACTGGAAAAAATGGATTTACGGGTAATGGCGGCCCGGCGAAGGCGGCCACTTTCAAAGGGCCGAAGGGATTGAGCGTGGCGTCGAATGGGAATGTCTTTGTGGCGGATACTGAGAATCATGCAATACGGATGATTGAGGCAAAGAGCGGAAAGATTTTCCTGGTGACGGGCACGGGACTGCGGGGTGATGGGCCGGAGGGTGAGTTAGGGAAATGCCAACTGGCGAGGCCACACGGAGTTTTTGCGGACAAGGATGGGCGTATTTTATTGGTGATACCGAGAACAATCGGGTGCGGGTGATTCGGGCTGGAAGGTAAGGGCACGTAAGAATTGGGTTTGGGAAAACGTGCAAGTCGGTGGAATTGGATGGCGGACACTTGAGCGGATGGGCGCGCCGAAGTGGTTTGCATTTCCGCGTCTGAGGTCCTTCCAGACGGGACGTTTCGACGCGGGCACCAGGCGCGGTCCGAAGGCAGGGCATTTTCCGTTCCTGGCATTCCAAATGGGCTTGGGGATCGGTTCGAGGGATGGACGGGTGGCGAAATAGTGTTGACCAGCATTAGAACCAGTTGAAGTGGAAGCGGCGGCCAATGCGGAACAAGGCAGTCTTATACCTTCATGTGTATGGTTTTTTCTGTTGACGCATTTTCGACTTTTACCATACATTCGAGGTGCATGTTCAAAGGACTTTTAGCTACTGAGATTGGGCAGGTTTTGCTCCAAGAGCTTCCAATAAGCATTTTTGAGCCGACAAAAAATTCATTGGCTGTCATCAGCGGTCTGTTGAAGGGGCGGTTTCAGCCAATACGTGTGCATGAGTTCGGAAGGTATCGGAAGGTATCGGAAGGTATCGGAAGGTATCGGAAGGTATCGGAAGGTATCGGAAGGTATCGGAAGGTATCGGAAGGTATCGGAAGGTATCGGAAGGTTAAAAAAATATTTTGCATGCCGAATTGTCAGCGTAATGAAAACGAAAGTAGCAGCTTATCGGGTTGGCATTTGTTCCGCTGTGCGTTGGACGACGCGTGTGACCGGTGTTGGGAGTCAGCCCATCACCGTTTGGAGGGAACCGATGATGGGGAAGTCGCGCTATCTCGGCTTAACTCGCACTAACTCGGGTTAAAAAATATGAAAAAGGGCTTTCAGTTTCGAACATTCGGCTTTTGGAAGAAGCAGAAAAGAGTCCGTTTGGAGTTCCGTTCTAGGATTCATACGTGTATAGGGGTTCGGTCGGTAACGGTCGGTAATAGACGCCAATGGTCGGTAACGGTCGGTTAAAAAAAAATTTCTGGCGGATACCGATCGACGCGGAAGGCTTGAGCCGGATGAGAAAAAGAGTTGGATTTGCGTTTTTGCGACAATATGAGACCGTTGCAGTTCAGTTCGGATTCCAATAAGACGGAACATTACAAATTTAACATGATCAAGTTTTATTCATTGATGCAATGCGTGGCAATGGCCGCTGTCGCTTTGACCGTCAACACCGTGGTGAAGGCGGCTGATTTGAAGCCGAAAGTGCCCCGGTTCTCACCTGGATACATGGATCGCTCGGTCGATCCCGGGACAAATTTTTATCAGTATGCCTGTGGAACCTGGTTGAAGGAAAATCCCGTGCCGGCTGATAAATCGCGCTGGGGTGGCTTCATTGAGTTGCAGGAGAGGAATTGGGCGTTGCTCCACGAAATACTGGATTCAACCGCCAAGGCGAGCAACCAAAACAATTCTCCGGCGCAGAAGGTGGGTGATTTCTACAAATCGGCGATGGATACCAATCAACTGGAGGAACTGGGCTTCAGGCCATTGGAGCCTGATCTGAAGAAGATTGCAGAGTTGAAATCAAAAGCAGAGTTGTCGCCATTGCTCGCTGACTTTCATCAGCGGGGGGTGGAGGCGTTCTTCGGAGATTCGGTATCGCCGGACGCGAAGCAGAGTTCCATTTACGCATTTCATTTGCATCAAGGCGGGCTCGGTTTGCCGGACCGGGATTATTACCTGTCGGAAGGTTTTGCCAAACAGCGTGAAGCGTATGTCGAGCATATGACAAAGATGTTCGGGCTGGTTGGGGAAAAACCGGAGGAAGCAAAGGGACACGCGAAGACGGTGCTGGAACTGGAAACGGCGATGGCAAAGGCGAGCAAATCACGGGTGGATTTGCGTGATCCAATTGCCAACTATCACAAGGTGACGGTTTCCGATCTGGCAAAGGATTATCCAGACATGGAATTCAAAACCTTTCTGAAAGATTCCGGTCAGGAGAAGATGACCGACCTGATTGTGGGACAACCGGAGTTCTTTGCGGCATTAGACAAGCTGGTAACGGAGCGTTCGCTGGATGAATGGAAGGTTTATCTGCGATGGCATTTGATTCGCACGGCGGCACCGTTGTTGCACCATGCGGCGGAAGATGAGTCCTTCGCCTTCTACGGCACCGTATTGCGGGGACAACCGACCCAGGAACCACGCTGGCAACGTGCTGGAAGAGTCATCGATGGTGAAATCGGGGAAGCACTGGGACAGTTGTTTGTGGAAAAGCATTTTCCGTCGACTGCCCGCGCGCGCATGGCGGAGTTGGTGGAAAATTTGAAAGAGGTTTTTCGCGATGATTTGAAGACGGTGGATTGGATGACCGAGGCCACGCGGGCGAAGGCACTGGCGAAATTCGACCTGTTCACGCAGAAGATTGGACATCCTGACAAGTTCCGTGATTACTCCTCAGTGGAGATTCGACCGGATGATTTTTACGGCAACGTTCAGCGAGCCACGATATTTGAATCCAAGCGACAACTTGTGCGCGTGGGCAAGCCGGTTGACAAAACGGAGTGGCATATGACGCCGCCGACGGTCAATGCGTATTTCAATCCGTCGCAGAATGAGATTGTTTTTCCAGCGGGAATTTTGCAGCCGCCATTCTTTGACGTGGAGATGGATGATGCGGTGAACTATGGCGCAATCGGTGTGGTGATCGGCCATGAGATTACGCATGGTTACGATGATCAGGGACGGAAATACGATGGGCAGGGTAATTTGAACGATTGGTGGACGGAGGCGGACGCGAAGGCATTTGAGGCGCGCGCGCAGAAGGTTGTGGATCAATACAATGCTTACGAGGTGTTACCGGGCTTGCATGTCAATGGCAGGTTGACACTGGGCGAAAATATTGCCGATTTGGGCGGGACGAGAATTGCCTACAAGGCGCTGCAGAAGGCTTTGGCAAAAGACCCTTCGAAGCGGAAGACGATCGATGGCTTCACGCCGGAACAACGGTTCTTTTTGTCGCTGTCACAGATTTGGCGCATCAATTGCCGCGAAGCTGAAATGCGCCGGCTCATTACGGTGGATCCGCATAGCCCGGGGCAGTTTCGGGGAATCGGGCCGCATGTGAATGTGCAGGAGTTCTATGATGCATTTGGCATCAAAGAAGACGCGCCGATGTGGCGTCCGTTGGCACTGCGGGCAGTCATCTGGTAGTTAGCTTCTGAAGTTCGCAATTCATCCACTCCGGCAAATCCTTTTTGCTGGAGGGATGAGGCAGCATGAGTTATTGTCGGCGCACACACCATGAACCGCTATACAATTTTGTTTGCGAACGTGTTGGCTGCCTTTGCTACCTGCACCCTACCCGCTCAGCCCGTCGGCTCGATCGAAGTCAGGCGTGAGACAGTAGAAAAAGTTCCCCCCATCCAGATGTTGGCACCGGGATTTAGCGTGCGCGAGTTGCCGCTGAATCTGAAGAACATCAACAACCTGGTTTATGCGCCGGACGGACGGCTTTTCGCACTGGGATATAACGGGGTTGTTTATCAATTGAAAGATACGGATGGCGATGGGTTGGAAGATACAGCAACGCTTTTTTTTGCAAATAAGCCGGAGCAGATTCTTCCGAGCATCGGCATGTGTTGGGGACCGGGCGGGCTTTACATCGCGTCACGTGGACGGGTGATCCGGTTGAAAGACAAAGGGGACGGGACAGGTGAATTGGAAACAATCGCGAAGGATTGGGTTAAGCCAACCGGCATGGCGGGGTCGGGTCTGGACGCGATTGGAATAGCGGTGGATCAGCAAGGGAATGTTTTCTTCGGTCTTGGGTGCGATGATTGGCACGAGGCTTACCGGGTGAACAAGGAAACCGGCAAGTCGGATTATAACATTCACAGCGATCGTGGAACGGTTCAAAAACTTTCGTCGGACTTCAAGACGCACGAGGCCATCTGTACGGGTATACGGTTCACGATTTCGATGGCCTTCAACGCGAATGGAGATCTGTTTGCGACCGACCAGGAAGGGGCGACGTGGTTACCAAACGGAAATCCTTTTGATGAGCTTCTACACATCCAACCCGGAAGGCATTATGGATTTCCACCACGGCATCCGAAGTATTTGCCGAACGTGATTGATGAACCAAGCGTGTTTGATTATGCGCCGCAGCATCAGTCGACATGTGGTTTGCATTTCAATGAGCGGCTGGCAAATGGAAAAAACGTGTTTGGGCCATCGTGGTGGCAAGGCGATGCACTGGTTTCCGGTGAATCGCGCGGGAAGATTTGGCGGACGAAGCTGGTCAAGTCCGCAGCGGGTTACGTGGCGCAAACCGAGTTGATTGCATGTTTGAACATGCTGACCATCGATTCAATTCCTACGCCGCAAGGAGATTTGCTTGTCACGTGCCATTCGGGAAAGCCGGATTGGGGCACCGGGCCTGAAGGCGAAGGCAAGTTGTTCAAGATTTCGTATACTGATAAAATGGCGCCGCAACCGGTGTTCGCCTATGCTTCAAGTCCGACTGAAACACGCGTAATTTTTGATCGACCGCTGGACCCGGGGAAGTTGAAAAACCTGGCGAAACTGTCGAGCATTACAATGGGCCGATATGTAGGAGCGGGCGATCGGTTTGAATCATTTCAGCCGGGTTATCAAGCGGTGAAAGATCAAAATGAGGTTCCCCGTTTCAACCTGCCGGTTTTGACAGGAGGGCTGAGTTCCGATAATCGTTCTCTGGTACTTCTGACAGCTTCGCGCAAAGAGGCGGTGAACTATGGAGTTCAATTGCCTGAAGGCGAATCAGCGGAGCGCACGCACGATGGAAGTCGTCACGAGATGCCGCAACAATCGGCAATTGATGTACTGAGTGACCTCTCCGGCGTGGAGGTCGAGTGGCGGGCGGCATCAGGCAAAGAGAAGTGGTCAGGCTGGCTTCCGCATTTGGATTTGAGCGTGGCAAAAGGTTTTACCGAGGCGAGCGAGGAACATAAGCATTTGTTTGGACTTTTGAAGAGGCCGGGGAAATTGACACTTCGCAGTCAGTTGGATATGGGATTAATGCTACATCCAAAAACGCAGCCGGGCGCCAAACTGGATTACGAATATCCACCCGAAATGGTGACTGTAGTATTTAAAAGCGATGCCAAGTTGAAGTTGAAAAGTGGTGCCAATGTGAAAGTTCGCCGGATGAACGACAAGGAGTTGGAGATCACGACGATGCCGAAAGCGGATCAGTGGGTGCCCATCGAGATCAGCCTGATGACTGGGGAGTGCGAACCGAAAATTGATGTGAGCTGGTTTACGGCGGAAGATTCACGTCCACGTCCGCTTCAGTTGCGGCGCATGCTGATGCCTTGGGCCACGCCCCATGCGGAGGAATTGCAGCAGGTCACGGAACGAAGGATACCCGAGATTGTCGGGGGAGATTGGCAGCGCGGTAAAAAGGTTTTTTATGGGGAGCAGGCCGCCTGTTTCAAATGTCATCAGGTTGCCGGTGTAGGTGGCAAGATTGGACCTGATTTGTCGAATTTGCCGCAACGCGATTACGCGTCGGTTTATAAGGACATCACTGAACCGAGCGCGGCAATCAACCCGGATCATCTGGCTTACAATATTGAATTAAAAAGTGGCGAAGCGGTGACGGGAGTCATTTTGGAAGATACCGTGGATGGTTTGGTGATTGGGCAAGCCACAGGTCAGAGCATCACGGTTGCTAAAAATCAGATTGCCAGCAGAAAAGCATCGAGTATTTCACTGATGCCGGAAGGTTTGCTACAAGGGTTGAGCAACCAGCAACGGAAAGATCTGTTGACCTTTTTGCTCGTGGAAAGTGCGAAGCAGGCAAAGAATTAACCGTGGAGTTGAAATCAACACTCGATGAAAACCATCCTGTTTCTCTGGAGTTTATTGGTGGCTGCGCTGGTGACGGGTACGCTGCCGGCCGAGGAGGCCGCGGGCAAAATTAATGTGTTGGTCATCACCGGTGGACATGGATTTGAGGAGGAACCGTTCTTCCAGATTTTTAAGGAGAATTCTGAGATCACGTTTACCTCAGCGCAACACGGAAAGACGAATGCCTCTGCCTACGAACGCGACGACCTGCTTAACTATGATGTCGTGGTGTTGTATGACATGCCAAAGAACATCACTGAGGAGCAGAAGACGAAGTTCCTTTCGTTGTTCGAGAAGGGGGTTGGTTTAGTGGTGCTGCATCATGCCCTGGTTTCTTATCAACACTGGCCGGAGTATGAAAAAATTATTGGAGGCAGGTATCCGGAAGCGGATGGCAAGGGCGGCGCAGTGAGTGAGGAAGTTGGGTATCAACATGATGTGGAAGTGCCGGTGGTCGTGCTGGCGAAAGAGCATCCAGTCACAGCAGGAGTGAAGGATTTCATCATTCATGATGAAATTTATTGGGGATTTCGCACGGAACCGGATGTGGTGCCGCTGATCACAACGACACAACCGAAGAGCGGGAAGCCGCTCGCGTGGTATCGCACGCAAGGAAAATCGCGCGTGGTTTATTTACAATTGGGCCACGATCATTCGGCGTATGAGAATCAGAATTATCGCCGGTTGGTGGCGAATAGCATTCGTTGGGTGGGAAGGCAATGAGATACAGTGAACAGCAGCTTATTTTGGTAAAGTTGATGAAAAAGGCCATGCCATCGTATTCGACGAAACACATTTTGGATTGGTAAGGGAGGGATGATTTAGCTAAGTTGTCGCACCTTTGAGCCAGCTTGAACAAGTTACTGGTTTAAGGCAGGTGTGGAATTTGAGAACAGGAACTAATTGAACGCGATGGAACAGTCAGCTATTCCGGGTTTCCGGTTTGTCCCAAGAACGGGCGTGATTTACGTAATGCATGAGGCGGCGCAGCACGGTTTCAGCTATGATGATCCGGCATGGGCGAACCTCGGCCAGGGTTCACCTGAGACAGGTCCCCTCCCCGATGCGCCCGCGCGAGTTGAAAGCCTGACCATCCCAGCGACATCCCAGCAATACGGTCCGGTCGCGGGAAACAAGGATCTGCGCCAAGCCGTCGCCGATTTTTATAACATCACCTATCGGCGCGACAAAAAATCGAAGTATACACCTGACAATGTCAGCATCGCCAGTGGCGGACGTCTCGCACTAACCCGATTGGCGAGTGCCCTGGGCAACGTAAACATGGGGCATTTCATCCCGGATTATACGGCTTACGAGGAATTACTCAGCGTGTTCAAGGCCTTCACTGCGATTCCGATTTTGCTTGATGCTGAAGCGGGTTATAAAATTCCGCTGCCAGCATTGAAGAAGGAAATTCTTGGGCGCGGTTTGAGCGCGTTGTTGGTCAGCAATCCGTGCAATCCGACCGGCCAGTTGGTGGAAGATGGCGAGTTGCGGGCATGGTGCGCGCTCGCGCGGGAGTGCCATTGTTCCCTGATCATCGATGAATTCTACTCCCATTACATTTACGGTGCCGCCAAAGATGAGCCGGCCAAAATGGTTTCTGCCGCGGCCTACGTCGATGACGTTGAAGCTGACCCGGTGATCATCGTGGATGGTTTGACGAAAAATTGGCGTTACCCTGGCTGGCGCATCAGTTGGACGCTTGGTCCAAAAGCGGTGATTGAAACGATTGCGAGTGCCGGATCGTTTCTGGACGGCGGAGCCAACCATCCGTTTCAGAGCGTCGTCGCCAAGCTGCTGGATCCGCAACTTGCAATCCAGGAAACCGCCGCGATACAGAAACATTTTGCGGTAAAACGTGACTACGTCATGGGACGGCTGAAGAAAATGGGCATCACCATGGATGCTGAACCTGCAGGGGCATTTTATATCTGGGCGAACCTTTCACACCTGCCAAAGCCGCTCAATGACGGCATGAGTTTCTTTCGCGAAGGGTTGAAAGAGAAAGTTATCATTGTGCCGGGAGAATTTTTTGACGTGAATCCCGGCAATCGCCGTGTGCATGGTCGTTATGGAAATTATTGCCGGATCAGCTTCGGCCCGGAGATGAAGAAACTGGAGATTGGATTGGATGCACTGGATCGGGTAGTGAAAAAGTTCATTCGATAAATCAAGATCCCGGAAAAGCCGGTTTTCGTGGGCGAACTGTGCCGCCTCATGATCGCTACTTTGATTATTATGCTCCCAAAATTGTCCAACTCGAAAAACCAGCCAGCCCGGACCTCAGTTACTTTTCAGCCCCTTCCCTGAATGATTGAATCGCGTGCAGCATGACCTCGGTCGAACTTTTTAAATGCAGCTTGTCCTTTATGCGCGCACGAAAAGAGTTGATGGTGGCAATCGTTAGATTCATCTCTTCGGCAATTTGCCGCGTTCCCTTTCCCTGCCCCAGCATGCGAAACACTTCCAACTCCCGGTCACTGAGTATTTCCAGAGGTGACAGCGGCTCATCGGTCTTGCCTTTCATGAATTTCACGAGCATGGAACTTGCCATTCTCTCGCTGAGGTAAATGTCTCCCCCAAGTACTTTGTAAATTGCACCCCTGACCGTCTTGGCTGGCTCGTGTTTCATCACATAACCCATGGCGCCAGCGCGCAATGCACGTTCCGCATAGAGGGATTCATCGTGCATGGAAACCACCAGCACCGGAAGATCGTCGTGCTGATTTTTGATATTTTTTATCAGATCGATGCCGCTCGCATTTCCCAGCGAAATGTCGACCAACACCAGATTCGGTTTCAATGTATTGATGGCCTCCATCGCCTGGACGGCATCTGCCGCCTCGCCGCACACCACCAGAGAAGGATCGCGATCGATCATCTGCTGCAATCCCTCGCGGAACAATGGATGGTCATCAACGATGAGCACACGGCTTTTTTCTGTTGGTTGTTTGGTCATAACCGGCACGCCCAATTCTTATTTTTTGCGCTACTCCTGGATATTGTGCTGTTTTCCATTTTGCTGCAACTCTCGTGATACCGGGAAAAACAGACACGACACTTGCGTTCCCGAACCCGGCTTGCTCTTCAAGCTCAAGGTTGCTCCAATTACCCGTGCGCGATAATGCATAATTCGAATACCCATGCCCGGATGCGCCTTCTCCGGAATGGCCAACCCAACCCCGTCATCCTTCACTGTTAACTCATACCGTCCCCCTTTCACCGGCTCCAGAGTTATAAAAACATTTTGTGCCTTGGCATGTTTCGCCGCATTGGTGACGGCTTCTTGCGCAATGTAATAAAGGTGCAGCGCAATCCCGTTATCCACCGAGACCGGTGGCTCTTCGGAAACAAATCGGCAGGAAATCTTGAACAAATCCCCAGCGTTCGCTGCGAGTTCTTCCAAAGCTGAAACGAGTCCATTTTCCTCCAGCCTGACCGGGAACAAACCTCGCGCCACACTGCGCGTCTGATTGATCGCGGTGTTCAATAAACCACTGATCCGCTCAACCTGGGCTGATTCCGCCTCGCCCTTTTCCTGCAACTTCTCCGCCAGTGTCGAAGTCATGAAAGCAATGCCCGCCAGTTGTTGGCAAACCCCGTCATGCAGGTCGTGGCCGATTCTGCGTTGCTCGCGATTGCTGATCTCCAGAATTTCCCGCTCCAACCTCTTCCTCTCGGTAATATCCCGCGCCATCCCTTCCACCTCCACCTTCTTACCTTCCTGCTCAATCAGCCGGGTGCTGATCTCCAGTTTGATGCGCTGTCCGGAAGCGGATATGAAATCCCATTCTGCCGTCGGCGGGGCTTCACCTTTAATGACCTGCTCCATCCAGTTCGCAGCCGCGCCTTCCTGCTCCTCCGCTATATATTCCAACAGGGTCTTGCCCAAAATTTTCGATCGAGATCGTTGTAACAACTTTTCTCCAGTCGTATTAACGGAAGTGATCCGCCCCTTGAGGTCATGTGTATAGACCATGTCATTGGCATTCTCGAACAGATCTTCATAACGCTCTTTGAGCGTCGCTTCCGCCTGAAGTTTTTGCCGGATGATCTTCGTCTGCGCATTGACTCGACGCCTCAGGTTGGCCACCCAGGCAAAGGCCCCAAGCACTATGATCCCGAGCAGACCAACCATCCACAGCATTTTTCCCAACGTCCACCATGATGGACGTTGAAGCACGAAAATATCCCCCGGTGAACGCAGTAGAATACGAAACGATTTTGCGCGCCAATCCTCCCCAGCGCGCCAATCAGTGCCCGGTTCAATCAGGCAAACACCTGTAACCGTTACCTTGCTGCCATTTTGCAAGTAGGCAAAATCGGTTCCCCCTTCCTTCCGCGGCAGATACGCGTGAAAAATGAATCCTCCAGCCTGCAGCACCATGAACTGTTCCCGGCTATGCCGTGCTCTTTCAAGCAAGGTCGCCTCCATCTTTACCAACCGACAATCGTATGTTCCCTTCAACGCCTCGTTGGCGCTGATGAGCGGCGCTACGGGCAGCGGGTCAGCACCAATCTTCCGGTAAATCGCATCCTCCAACATCGGGGTATATTCACCCTTCGCGGGAAAACCCGAAACCTCCACCCGATCTCCCACCAACAACCGCCCCTGCTGCTGCGTCTGTACGTACAACCCCTCCTTGTCGTCCTGAATGTATAATGCGCTGTCCGGCTGACGATATACCACGGTCCCAATCACCTTCACCCGATGTCCAACCGTCCCTTGCGGATTGAATTGCAGCAGGCTGTCAATCGTCTGGGCCGGCAGGGAAAATGGATCTTCAGTCGCTGGTTTTTCTATGACGATATCCTCCGCGCTGGGTGCGACCACGCGAACATGGAACAACTGCCGCTGCCGATTGAACAAAGTCACGCACACCCCGCGCACCCTCACCGTGCTATCCACCAAATCCTGCAATGGAAGTTTCAAATCCTGAACGTTTGCCATCAATCGTCCGGAACCCGTGGCAATTTCAATCACTTGATGTTTGCTCTGCTCATCAATGGTAACAGCAGTTCGCACGATCCCATGAATCTCCACAAACTGGCTGTCCTCCTGCCCGCTCGCGAGTTGCTGAAAAGTCACCGGCTTCGCCACCGGCAGGGACGCTGTCCCGATCACTCGAATTTGTCTCGGCACCACGATCGGCGCATACTCGCCGGCACTGGTTTCTCCTTCGACCTCCACCAACTGCCCTGGACTCAGCGGCGGCCCTCCCGACAGTTCCAGAAAATAAATACCCGCCGTTTCATCCTGGAGAAAACGGGAGAAAAGACTCGGATCATACACCGTCACCACCCCCTTCAAATGAACCGGGTAATGCTTCGAAGCTTGCTCTGCCGAAAGTCGCCGAATCTCCTCCGCCGTCCGCAATTCCTTCAACGGCTGATCCTGAGCCAGACCGACGATTGCTGATAATAAGACTGTGAGTCCAATCAACACCGGACACGACCAGTCCTTTCCGGCAAGAAGGCCAACTCGATTGCGCCTGGTTTTCATGGTGAAGTCACTATGCATTTAACTTCAGTTTAGGCTTCGACTGCAAGGAATGGGTAAAGTGCAGGTCGAAAAACTTTCCCTCGTCATGGGCATATTTAGAAAGTAAATCCTGATCATTTCTCATTTCTTTCCATAACTTCTTACCCGGTCGGCATCCGTCAGAAATTTTTTAACCGTCCGTTACCGTCTATTGGCGTCCGATACCGACCAATACCGACCGAACCCCCATACACGTATTAAATTTTAACCGTCCATCACTGACCGATAACTTTCGCAGGTTGCCCGCCTCGTTATTCATTATCAACTGTCCATTTTCCATTCCTGAATCCATTCCCTAAATATTTTTTAACCGTTATGTACCGTTATCTGGCGTTATCTACCGTTATCAGGCGTTAGATTCTTCCATTCGAAAATCGAAATTCACCATTCGAAATTTCCTTGACCTTTCGATACCTTCCATTGGCTTCCGACATCCTCCGAACTCACACCCATCTGAATTAAAAACGGTCTCATCAACGGACCACCGACACCCGCCGCTGGACCTCCCATCCGCCACAAACTCGAAACTGAAAACCCGATTTTCATATTTTTTAACACGAGATAACCCGAGATAGCCCGACTTAACCCGAGATAATACGACCTTCCTCCACCCCGCTGATGCCTGGTTTTCTGGACCGGCTTTCAAGTTTTGATGGAATTGATCTCTCATAAAGCCTCGCTGCTCACCTCTCAATCGAGACGGTTCACCATTGGGTGCCCCCATAGCGAGCGGTCCAACTGAGCTGTAAGCTGTGGCTCTATTGGTGTTCATGGGTGTCGACTCGTGGTTGAACTGGAAGTTTTCCCGACTTAACGTGCAGTTGTTCATTATCTATTAGGCTTTCATTTCACATTCACCGCAAACCTTTTACTAACAAACATAGCTTATAATATAATAATGCTTACTATGTCAATATAATTTTATCATAATTAGAATCGTTTTAACCATACTCTTGCAATCTTTGGCATACACGCACCCTTCCTTGCCTCTTACTGCGCATAACCTTCCAAAAAGTCTTACATTTTCACTTATTTCGCCCTGCAAACAGAATGTGGAAAAAGCGCTTTGTGCTTTGCTGACCATGACGCGACCAGCGATTCCAATCCTCCGCGCCAGCTTCGCGGTAGGGAGAGCATTCCTGTGCGCGCCGCACTAATATTGCTAGGGATACTATTCCTCCCCTTGCCCCATCCGCGCACGCGCCCCACAATCCAATCCCACCGCCAGGCACGTTCTCTCCCGTAGGTGACGACGTGAGGAGTCTCTAACCTTGCTTCGCGATCCCCTTCGCGCACGCGACCAACGACTCCAATTCCCCGCGCCAGCTTCGTGGGTAGGAAGAGCACTCCTGTGCGCGCCGCACTGACATTGCCAAGGATACAATTCATCTTTTGCCTCCACCCGCGTACGCGCCCCGCAATCCCAATCCCACCGCCAGGCACGTTCTCTCCGGTAGGTGACGACGTGAGGAGCCTCTAACCTTGCTTCCGCGATCCCCCTTCGCGCACGCGACCAACGACTCCAATCCCACCATCAGCCCCGGAGCGTCAGTTTCCCAACCGGCTTACGATGGAGTCTTCACGAAAATGTCCAATGTGCTCCCTCATTTGGCCCAAGCTTGGGGGATGACTGCCGTGACTTGGAGATTGCTCATGCATGGCAGCCGGGCCGGCACAAGTTCAAAATAGGCACGGGCAAGGCAAACGCGACCACACCAACCGAACCGTTCCGGCCTCAACATAACTGGGAAGGTTTTTGCAAGAAAGGCCATTCAACCAGCTTGCTCATGGCTTTTTCCAACCGTCCTTCCTGCCCATCCTTTACTCCTTTCGCCTGGGGCCAAACCGGTGACCTCTTAAGGCCCGTTGGCGCGGCCCGGTTGCGCTCTAGCTAGGCGCTTCGCCGCGCGACCCCGGAGTGCGACGGGTTCGCGCTCTTTTCCTTTTCAGCCGCAACTTCGCTGATCCAAGAAAGCTAACTCAATACATGAGTATTAAAGTGAAGATCAGGGGGATATTTTAAAACAATTGCCCGCCTCGTGTTGCCGGTAAGAACCGGCTGAAAAAATAAATGAAGATTTTTGAAAGATTCGCCCGTTTTGGAACGTAGTAGTAGTAACTCAGGGCAGTAGAAACAAGCGCAGCAGAAATGAACATTGACTTGGAGCGGGAGATAATCAAAGTCTCCTGCTCAAAGTTGTAAATAGAAGTACCTAAAAGACCACCTGACGTTACTGGGGTGATTACCAGCTAAACGAAAGTCTTCGGCTACTGGGACCTGAGTTTTTGGGCGTTTAACCAGTAAATGTATGCTCGAACTTATCCATATAACCGCTGCTTATTCAAACGCTGTGCTGGTTGCGATTTTGCCACACGTTTCAGATTTCGCGAAGAAACTGGACTTGCCGATACCGCAGCCTATAGCTGCGAACCAAGTGATTTGGTTCAAGCAAGTGCCTTTCAAGGGGCAAATCGACGGGGCTTTGGTATTAAGCAACAACTGTTGGTTTCATTTCAGTTCGCACGGGTACGTATGGAGATAAAAAATCAAATGAATGGATGGTGCAATGGCCATCTGAGGATGGTGGCAAGACCCCCGTTAAAACGCACAGACTGAATGCAGAATGGCCATATAATAACATGCCCTACGTGTCATACGGTCCATTTAGAATTCTCTCCGACAAAGACCCAGTTCCAAGGTCCAATAAAGTCTACATATTCTTTTATAAGAACGTGGACTGATGGTATGAATCGGTAAGTTATGTTTCTTAAACGTGCCTTGAGAGTCGCGAGCAACCGAACTGTTGAAGTGGTCGGGATATGTACCTTGATTCTTTACGTTGGGAGCTACGCCTATCTGTACGCCCACAAGTCTCCTGCGGGCAATCTCAGGTATTTTGTTTATTCGAAGGGTGGTGTCGAAGTGGATGAACAGGAACATGTTTTATACTATTGCTACTACCCTATATACAAAATCCACAAATGGTTTGGTGGCGTTGAGCATAACATAGATCGGCCTAAAATGGTTTTCCCGAAGGACTTCAATGGTTGATGGTGATGAGACGTAAGCGTCCCATGAAAAACAAAATCATCTCCATAGTCTCACTTGTCAGCCTCACGATTGGTATGGCAATAGCCAGTGCTGGCTGTCATTCCACAACAACTACCGCTGACCAAAAATATAGTGCTTGGGAAGTCGAGACATTCAAGAAAGAGGCACGATCACATCAGGACGTTGTGTTGGTTTGCATTTACGAAAGCCAACTTCAAAGGATGCCATTGCCCCGCAAACACCGGGTTGACAGCAAGGCAACTGTCGTTCGCAGCTATAAGGGAGCTTGGCAGGTCGGAGAGCCAATCGCCTTTTACCGAGAATTGGAATCCGTTCCGCAGGACTGGAAGCCAAATGTTGGCTATCTCGTTTATCTGCTTTTCGATAAACATACGCCGGAGCCAGTCGGTATTGATACGGGAGAAGATTGGGCATACAAGCCGGAGTTTGAGCGTGCATTACGGTCCGTTCCGAGTTCTAGCAAAAGCGAAGGGCGATCCCGTTCCGGTAAGTGATAAGGTATATATTCTCTTATAACAACGTGCCCTGACGTCAGGTATGAGCGATGCGGTTCATTTGGCTAACACAAACTCTCCCGGCTTTCGGGCTGCAAACCGTCATGCTCACACAATGAAGAAACGAGTACGCATCGGGCTTGCCATCTTGGTGGCAGCCCTTGTTGCTGGATTTGGCTGGCAACTGCTGCATCAGAAAGAACCAAGCTATCAAGGACGGTATTTGAGTGATTGGTTGGAAGAAGTTTGGTATCTTGATGGGGGAGTTGATCCAGAGGCCGAGAAAGCTGTCCGGCAAATTGGAACGAATGCGATCCCGTACTTGTTAAAGCTGGCGATAACAAGAGACTCGGCGTTGAAAGCAAAAGTCACGGCGATCTTGCCTGAGAAGTGGTTTGTCAGTTACGCAACGCGGTCCGCTCACAACCACTTCTCCGCTGCTTTCGGATTTGACGCGCTCGGCTCTGCGGCGGAACCAGCGGTGCCAACATTGATTGGTTTGTTGGATGACAAAGACGACGATATTCGCAAAACCGCTACGCGTTCGCTTGGTTCAATCGGCCCGGAAGCACAGAATGCTATACCCGGTTTGATAAGGCACCTGAGCGACCCAAATCAGGACGTGCGTGTCTGTTCAGCCGAAGCTTTGAATAATATTCCACCAAAATCAGTTGAGGAGGTACCGGCTTTGCTACAGGTTTTGAACAGCCCGCCAACGGAGTTGTTCATAGCGGATCCGGGTGATTGATCGGCTCGGTGAATTTCAAAGCCAGGCAAAAGCAGCCGTTCCGGCCATTCTGCCATATCTACACAACCAAGACATCTCCACCCGTGATTGTGCTGCTAAAGCTATAAAACAAATTGACCCGGATGCCGCCGCGAGGGCTGGAATCCAATAGCTCTCTTTCCATGAACGGTCGAAGCGTCACAGCAGCGGGGATGTGCCTCTTGGCTTTTTACGTTGGGAGCTACGCTATCTGTACGCCCACAAATCTCCTGCGGGCAATCTCAGATATTTTGTTTATTTGAAGGGTGGTGTTGAGGTAGATAGACAGGAACATGTTTTACTTTGTTACAAAACAGCACTGTACTGTGATATAAGCATGACCTTTACAAAAGCGAGAGAGGAATTTGCCGTCCGATATTATGAATGGGGCACGTTGGAGTTTAAGCGCGAAATGGCAGACTCATTCCCCATCTTGCGCTCCTTTAAGTCAGGACGATTTTGGAAACTTCATCGATTCATGCAGCAACTCGGAAAATATGATCAGATTATTATGGCGAGTGCCCGTCTTAAGCATAATAATCCAGAGGCAATTGCGGCTTTAGGCGAGCATATTACGCCTAAAGAAGAGGCTTTGCTTACGCAGTTTCGCGAGTTTTGCCTGGACTTTCCCACCCGGCAAACCGAGGAGGCCGAAATACGGGCAAGGGTTGAGGCGGCAGGAAGGACCAGGTTTGCCAGCAAAGCAAAAATTCGTCGGGCTATTCTCAAGCAGTTCAGGGGGGCGTTTGAAACTGAGTGCTTTGATCTAGCAATTGTGGGGATTGATCCGGAATTGGATTTCAAAATGAAACGGAACGGATGGATTGTCACCACCCATTTCGATTTTGAGGTGAGAGGCAGGCAGTTTGATTACGGGCATGCCATCTGTAGTGAAGCAAGTATTCCGCCACATGGAATGCCTGCCGTGATATTGGGGTTTCCAAGCTTAACTGGCTGGCTTGGACTACGGGGTGATACCGGGTGGGAACACCTGATAGATGAAGATATTCAACCTGTTTGCGATTTCATCATTCAGCATTGCAGGATATTTTTCGATGTTCTACCAAAGCTGCTTAAGGGACTTGATTTTGAATCTCTCACTCCCGATTGAATAAAACACATGTTATGGGAGCGACTGGATGGAGTTATTTTGTACCTTACGAGGCGGACATCACAACCGCGTTGCAACGGTTGCGACAAGATGTTTTCGTCCGGGGTGATTACATTTATCGTGATGGTCTTACGCCAGAGGATCGACAGGCTTCGATAGAAAGGATACGTCCAGCATTAGGCCCATGGGTGCAAAGGTGCAGGGAAATCGCCGCTGATTTGCCGGAGCCGAAACGAGCCCAGTATATCGAAATGGCAGAGCAAGCTGAAAGAGAATTGCTCAAATCTGGCATGGACACATCTCAATCTGAACAGAAGCCACAATCAATAGAAGAGTTGTTGCAGCGGCAGGCAGCAAACGGGACTCATTCGGTCCTAGATATGGTTGGCCTTTCTCCGAAGCCCAAATTTGGCGCGATTAGTCCTTTCCCGCGCGCCAAGCTTATAGAGTTGTTTGACTCAGAGACTCCAAACCATGCCGAAATTGAGGAAGCGTATGAATCTGGTTCACTTGAGAAGTATGTCTCCCGCCGATGGCAAGGAATCTATATCATTGTTTACCGCGATGGTTCTCCAGACGAATTGTTTTTCGCCGGATGTTCTGGAGATTGACTGCGGAACCGACAGATTCAATTTGGTTGTGATGTCATGATTCAGAGTAGTCCCCATTTTGTTGAAGTCGCTCCAACCTTCTCTTATATATATCCTGACAAGCAAGGCTTCGTAAGCGCCGCGCGGAGCACCTCTATTCTGTGAAGTCATAATGGACGTAGCATTGGTGTTGAAATCAATTGGGGGTGATGGCAACCCTGGCTAGTGGTGGTAAGCAATTTTAGTGTCAGTTCCGACGCTTTGCGCGGCGTCGTGATGGCCGCTGGTAAAGCAGGTTCCAATTTATGCGTTGTTGTAAAAATGTTGAAAAAAAAGCCCGGACAGGGCGAGAACCTGCTGACCAAAGAACAGGCGGCGGAATGTTTGGGTGTCACCGTCCGTTGCCTTGAACTCGGAGGCACACGACGCTTTTATTGAACACTGCTCGCCCGGTCCTGCAGCCATTTGCAATCACCAGTTGGCGCGTCAGCCGCGATATCATTTCCCGGCTTGGTTAACAGGTTCGCATCACGCCAGCGCTTGATCTCAGCATGCCCGTCAGCAAACGAAATGCCCCCGGCATTATTGTGGTAGGTGGCCGGCGCATTGACCCAATGGTTGACCTGGTTCGGATCACTGACAAAAAAACTGTCGTCCACCGTGCTCGGATTTTCATCGATGAAGACAAAAGCTTGCGAGGTGCTGGGCGAATTAATCATCGCCTGCTTCGTAAAAACGTTGAGCGCATTGGCGCCGCTGTAACCCTTGATTGAATTCCAACTCCTGATCGGGTTCATCCAACAATTCATCGACATGCTGCGAACCCTTGGCTTTCCATAGCTGGTGTTATAAGGAAAAACACTGCGATCTGCTGGACATTTGTAGAGAGTAAAATTATTCACATAAGGGAATAGCAGCCCCACCTGTATCCAATTCGTATCCACCGCACTTGGCCCCGTCATATTCCCCGGGCACCATTGGGAATTGGCGCCCCCCGGCTGCAGGCTGTTATCGGTATAGGCGCCTGGCTGGTTGCTGAGTTCCCCGTTGGGAACGAGCTTATCACTATTGTCACCGGCATACATGATCCAGCCGAGCGTCAACTGCTTCTCGTTGTTGACACACTGAATGGCTTGGGCCTTGATCTTGGCCTTGGCCAGGGCGGGTAACAACAAGCCTGCCAAAATGGCGATGATGGCAATCACCACCAATAATTCTATCAAGGTAAAACCCTGTTGCTTCTTTTCCCTCCGCTCCGCAGGAGACCGGTCGTCCCGCAAATCATCTCCGCGGGAAAACTGATCGGTTATGACTTTTGTTTTCATTTTTCGCATCGTTAAAAGCCCGCCCGGCAGGCCGGGCGGGCTTCGGGATTCAGACCATTTATTGGGCGGACACCCGGTAGAACCGGTTGGTCCCCAGCGGATCACTCACGTTTTTCACCGAGCCATCGCCTGCAACAGTATTCAAGGTGCCCCAGGTGCCAGCATTCAGGTTATTTTTAAACTGGACCGTATAGTTGTGTCCCGCCTGCGTCGGGAACGAGAGCACCAGGTTCGACCCGCTGTGGGAGATTGAAACGGAGACTGGCAACGCTGACGGGGCTGCCGCTGGCACGAACATGAAAAAGTTCGCGTTGAAGCCGCCACCACTGGTTACTTTGAGCGTGTTGGTGCCACCAAGCGCCACCACGGCAGGAGTTCCGTTCGTGTTCATCAACGGTACCCACTGCCAACTTTGCCAACCGGTTCCGGTGGCACTGAAAGATCCCAACGGCTGCGTGACCTGGTTTGAAGTGCCTGCTCCGCTGGTGACCTGGCCAAGCGTAAGACTGTAAGCCCCGGAGCCGCCTGCGAGCCGGCCATAGACAATATAATTAGTGGCGGGGAACGTGCGTGTGTAGTTCAACCAGGTTCCGCCATTCCACCAACCGACATCGTAATCCACAGCACCAGGATCGGTCTGTTGCGCCGTGAGAAATTTCTGACGCACGAAATCCTGATTGGTTTCGCTTCCACACGATTCAAATGGTCGATACAGGAATTGCTCGCCGCTATCGTTAGCGGGAGTGGTCAGGTCAATTCCAATAATGGCTGCATTCGCAGGATCTCCACCGGGATAAACGAAATAACTGTCCGCCGCTGGAGAAGACCGTGGCACCGAATTGTCCACAAACTGACCGCCGTTGAAGTCAAAATCTTCCGCTTCAATCATCAGATTGGACTGGCTGAAAGTGTCGAATGTTGTCGTCAAATTCTGCACCCGGCTGTTCGCATCAGTTGCCGTGATAACCGCATTGTAAACTCCCTGGGCTAGAGGCAGAGTCACATTCCAACTGCTGGAATTGCCACTGAAGACCAGTTGAGAGGAGACATCGGCTCCGTTCAATGTCACATGGACATTGTTGGAACTGACGGTGCTGTTGGCCGAGGTGACAGTAAATGCCAGCTTGTTTGTATTCTGATACGGCTGTGCGCCATCCGGGAAGACATTAACAATGGCCGGAGGCAGATCCGTCCTTGCAGGAGCCAGCATGAAAAAGTTCATGTTCAAACCGCCACCGAGCGGGCCGGAGGTCATTCGCAATGTGGTTACCCCGCTGAGGTGTATGGTCTGAACGTTGCCATAAGAATCGGTCAAAGGTATCAGATCATAAGCATTCCAGCCTCGCGCGGTAAAAGAAAACGTACCTAGTTGCACGACCGTTTGAGTGGTCGTCCCCTGCCCCGCTGTCACCTTGGAAAGAAAACCATTGGCCGCCCCACCATTTCCATTAGCTAGCCGGGCATAGATGGTGTAATCGCCAGCGGGATAGGTCCTGGTGTAATTCACCCATTCACCAGTATTGAACCAGCCTACGGCATAATCCTGCGCACCGGCGGCAGCAAATTTGGACCTCGCGGTTTCGCTGGCCAGGTCGGTGGACATGATATCTCCCACGCGGTAGACTTCCGGACCATCCCCCGTTCCACCGTTACCAGTTTCATTTTCATCAATCCCTTGCATGCCAATACGCCCAAAGTAACTGGTTGCGCTGTTGGTGGCCGAAGGCGTTGAATTATCAATATATAGTCCGCCACCGTAGTCGAAGTCTTCTGCTTCCCAAACAAAATTGGTTGGCGCAAAGGTATCGAAACGCACCGCTGTGGTAAGGGTAAAACCGTTTGCATCCGTAACTTTAATCGTGCCGGTATAGTTTTGGTTCAGGGTCAGGTTCGCATAGCTCACGTTCCTGCTGGAAGCGTTGCCGCCAAAAACCAATTGCGAGGAAACGTCCACACCATTCAACACCACCTGAATGCCACTCGTCGGAATGGTGGTGCTCGGTGAATTTGCACTGAAACTGAAAGTTGTAGCTCCACTCAGGACAGTGGCGCTTCCGTCTGGGGAAATGTTATTGACGGTTGGAGGTAAAGCACCACCGGTTTGATCCAGGATCAGGTCATCAAAGAACAGCGAACCACCATCATTGGCGGGCTGTTGAAAAACAATCTGATAACGCACCTGCACTGTACCGGGAGGCGCAGTGAGACTGGTAACTGTATTAGTAAGCGTAAAGCTCCCCGGATCGAACTGGTTTGTGACCGCCAAGTCAATCCAGGTGTCCGTCGGAGTGGTGGTATCGACATTCCCCGATCGATAAAGTGCGAGGTTGTGACCGCCGGCGTCACGGAAAGCAACCTCCAGCCAGGCAATATTTCCACCAACGATGTGGTCACCTGAAGAAGAGTAAACCCAACCATCCGCCGAATAGACGGCTCCCGGACCCGAGGGTTTATCCTGGTAAATGCCAGAGTAGCTGTA